>JBOGWZ010000023.1:0-11922 GCA_050694075.1 Actinomycetota bacterium
CCCGACCGAGCGTGCTGACCTTCACCGCGCCCTCGGACTCGTGTATGCGCTTGAGAGCGTCCTTCGCGTAGAGGACCCCCACGATGTTGTCGGTGTGGCCCTCGTAGATCGGGATGCGCGAGTATCCACCCCGGATGATGGCCTCGAGAGCCTCGTCGAGAGTGGCGTTGGAGTGAATGGTCACCATGTCCGTCCTCGGGACCATCACTTCGCGCACAAGGGTGTCGCCGAACTCGAAGACGGAGTGGATGAGCTCTCGCTCCTCCTCCTCTATCTCTTCCTCTTCCTCGGCGACGTCCACGAGGTGACGGATCTCCTCCTCCGTCACGAAAGGGCCCTTCGGAAGGCCCTTGCCGGGCAAAAGAGCCATGGTGGCGTTGGCCACTCCGAGCAGCGCTCGTCCGATCGGCTTGAGCGACCTGCCGAGCAGGTAGACCGACCGGGCGATCAGCAGGGCAGATCGTTCGGTGCGTTGGACGGTGAGCGTCTTCGGCACGACCTCAGCAAATACGAAAAGAACAAAGGTCATCGCAGCGGCGGCGACCGCCTCCCCGCCGCTGCCGACATTCCGCAGCGCGAGTGTCGTGGCCAGCGCGGTGCCCGTGACGTGACACGCCAGCGTCGTCAGCAGGATCACGTTGAGGTATGGAGCGGGGTCTTCGACAATCCGTAGAAGGAACTGCGCGCCGCGGCGCTTTTGGTCCGCGAGGTGATGCGCCTTGACGCGGTTCGTCCGGGTTATCGCGGCCTCTGCCATCGACAGGAAGGCGGCGATGAGCACCAAGACAACGATGACGAAGACCGTTACGAGATCGCCCATCAAACGGCGGCCGGATCGAAGGAGGCCAGGATCTCCTTGGTCCGAACCTCCATCCGCGCCCCGTCCTCCTCCTCCTGGTGGTCGTACCCGAGGAGGTGGAGAGTCCCGTGCACGAGCAGCAGGTCCAGCTCCTCGGCGAGCGATCGTCCCAGGCGATCGGCATTGCGCCGGCCGATCGTGGGGCAGATGACCACGTCTCCGAGCAGGAGGCTCTCCTCCTCGTCCTCCATCATCGGGAACGAAAGGACGTCGGTCTCGTGATCGTCGCCGGCGAACCGTTGATTCAGGCGCCGGATGTGATCGCGCTCGACCAGCAACACCGATAACTCGGCGGCTCCGTCGACGTCCTCCAAATCCAGAGCGTGATGTGCAAGTGCCGACAGCCGCGCCTCGTCGACGTCGATCGACTGCTCGTTCGCAACGAAGACTTCCACCTACATGCTCTTCTGTTCCTCGGCGTAGAGGCGGTACGCCTCCACGATGTCCTGCACGATCCTGTGGCGCACGACGTCCTGGCCGCCGAGTTGACTGAATCCGACGTCGTCGATCTCGTCGAGGATCTCCTGCACCACGATGAGACCCGAACGCTGCCCTGAGGGAAGGTCCACCTGGGTCACATCGCCGGTCACGACCGCCTTGGAACCGAAACCGAGTCGCGTGAGGAACATCTTCATCTGCTCGGGCGTGGTGTTTTGCGCTTCGTCGAGGATTATGAACGCGTCGTTGAGCGTACGACCTCGCATGAACGCGAGCGGCGCGATCTCGACGGTCCCCTGCTCCACATAACGCGCGAACGTGTTCGGCTCGAGCATCTCGTAGAGAGCGTCGTACAGAGGCCGCAGGTAGGGGTCGATCTTGGCCGCGATATCACCCGGCAAGAACCCCAGGCGCTCGCCGGCCTCCACCGCAGGGCGCGTCAGGACTATGCGCGATACCTCCCCGTCCTTCAGCGCTCTGATCGCCATGGCCACGGCGAGGTAGGTCTTTCCGGTTCCGGCGGGACCGATCGAGAACACGATCGTGTTGTCTCGGATCGTATCCACGTAGCTCTTCTGCCCGACCGTTTTCGGCCGGATCGGCTTGCCGGTGTGCGTGACGACGACGGTGTCGCTGAAGACCTGGGACGGGCGAGTCTCTCCTTGCTCCTTGATGATGTCGATCGAGCGACCCACGGCGTCGCTCGTCAGCACGTTCCCCTGCTCGAGCAGGTCGATGAGCTCATGGAACAGCTTCGAGACACGCTCGGTCTCCTGCGGCTCACCGGTGAGCACGATCTCGTTGCCGCGCACGAGGATCCGCGTGTCGAAGGCGGCTTCGATCAGTTTGAGGAGTTCGTCCCTCGCCCCGAGCAGATGCACCATGTCGTGATGGCCGGGGACGAGGATCTTGACCTGCGTAGTTGCAAGCATAGATGGCTACATCGATTGTACGGGATGGTTCATCCCGGGGGCCACGACATCCCCCGGCCCCCGAGCAGGTGGAAGTGGAGATGGTGCACGCTCTGGCCGGCGTCGGGGCCGACGTTGGTAACTATCCGCCAGCCGCCGTCAAGTCCTTCCTTCTGGGCGATCGAAGTCATCGTCTCGAACATCTCCGCCAGCACGTCGGCGCGAGACGAGTCGAGCTCCTGCGCGGACGCGATGTGGTCTTTCGGTATCACGAGCACATGTGTCGGTGCGCCTGGGTTGATGTCCCTGAACGCGAGCAGTCGCTCGGACTCCACAACGATCTCTGAATCGAGCTCCTTGTTGGCTATCTTGCAGAATAGACAGTCCGCCACCGCTACCTCCTGACAATCGAGATGAGGCGAGCCCCTCTGACGCCGTCGGCGCGCACCTCTTGCCCCTCGACCTCGACCAGCGAGCCCAACAGATCACTTGCCTCGAACCACACGCGCACGTAGTCGTCGGTCTGGCCCGAGCACACCCGTACCCCGTCCACCTGCCGCTCGTCCTCGACCAGAACCTCGAGCGGCCGGAAGAGGTGCTCTCGCAGGAACTCGGCTCGGATCTCGTTCCCCAGTGCGATCAGGCGTTTGGAACGGTCCTTCTTGACCTCTGTCGGCACGACTGCGTCCATGTCGGCCGCGGCGGTGCCGGGACGAGCCGAATACCGGAAGACGTGCAGCTTGGAGAATCGCAGGCGATGAACGACGTCCATCGTCGCTTCGAATGCCTCCTCGGTCTCTCCCGGGAAGCCCACGATGATGTCGGTTGCGAGCGCCAGACCGGCGAGCGCGTCCCGTGCATGTTCCACCGCGGCCACGTACTCGTCGATCGCATACGGGCGGTGCATCGCGCCGAGGACGCCGTCGTCACCCGACTGCAGCGGCACGTGTAGGTGACGGCAGACGCGCGGTTCCGATGCCATGAAGGAGATCAGCTCAGGGGTGAGATGACGCGACAGGATCGAGGACAGGCGGATCCTCCACACGCTCTCGATGTCGAGCAACCGCTGAAGGAGCCGAATCAGGTCGCCCTCGTCTCCTCCCCGATCGTACGAGTACTTGCCGAGATGAACGCCGGTGAGCACGAGCTCGCGCGCTCCCGCGGCGACCCCGGCCCTCGCCTCGGCCACGAGGTCGTCCTGGTCGAGCGAGCGCAGGGGGCCGCGCGTCATCGGGATGATGCAGAAGGTGCACCACTCGTCACAGCCCGTCTGAACCTTGAGGTTGGCGCGCACACGGTACGGAAGGTCGAGTTCCGACTTGCGGATGCCACCGATCTGCAGCAGCGGTGCAGTCGGTGCTCGGGCGCGGAGCGCGGTCGCGAACGACTCCTTGTCCTCGTTGTTGAGCACCACGTGGACCCCTTCGATGGAAGCCACCTCATCCGGGTCGGACACCGCGTAGCAGCCGATCACCACGACCCTGGCACCGGGATGGGAGCGCGCAGCGCGGCGGATCGCGGAGCGCGATGCCTTGGTCGCCTCGCGCGTCACGGTGCAGGTGTTGACCACGACGATGTCCGGGTCCTCGCCCGAGGCGACCGGGGCCACGCCGTGGGAGGCCAGGTCCTCGGCCATGAGGTCCGACTCCGCCTGGTTGAGGCGGCACCCCAGCGTCGTGAACGCGACCGTGGGCATGAGGGCAAGTTACCCGACGAGCCCGTAGTGAAATAGGAGCGCGGTTACCGCGACCACGGCCGCGTTCTCGGTGCGCAGTATCCGTGGTCCCAGCGATACGAGCTGGGCCCCCGCATCGGCGAGAGCCTCGGCCTCCTCCGGCGCCAAGCCGCCCTCGGGACCCACGACCAGCGCCACTCGGTCGGCGGGCTCCACGAATGCGGTGCGCATCGGAAGCGACGCGTCCTCCCACAGCACGAGGGGGAGGGACTCCTTCTCCACGCGGGTGACCAGCTCGTCGAAGGAGATCGCCCCGCCTATCGACATGACGAACGGGCTGCGCGCGAGTTTCGCGGCGGAGCGGGCGATCGTCTTCCAGCGCGCGTCACGTCGCGCCAGCTTGTCGTCGTCCCACCGCACGACCGATCGGCTCGAATCGTAGACGTAGAACTCCGCGACTCCAACCTCTGCGACGCGCTCGACGATGCCGTCGACCTTGCCGTGTTTCGCGGCCCCCTGATAGACGATCAGCTCCGGTGTGGGCCTCCGATGCCTGTTCCGATCGAGCACCTCCGCGATCAATCTGCCGGCCTCGACGCGTGCGACCGCGCAGCGCGCTACGATGCCCTTCCCGTCGGTAACGGTCACGACGTCGGGGGGTGAAACGCGCAGCACCTTCAGGGCGTGGTTCGACTCTTCCTCGGGGAGCACGACCTCGGCGTCGCTCCAGTTCTCGGGCGGAGCCAAAAACCAGGGAACACTCATGGCTTCTACTTGAAGGCTTGCTTGATCTTCCCGAACAGGCCGCGCGTGCCCGCCTGCTCCCCGCGCGCTTCCGCGAGACGTAGTAACAACTCCGCCTGTTCCTCGTCGAGATCCGTCGGGATCTCCACCTTGAGGAGCCCGATCAGCTCGCCGCGCCCCCGGCCGTCCAGCCGGGGCATGCCCCGGCCCTTCAGCCGCACGACCTCGCCGGACTGGGTCCCGGGGCCGATCTCGACCTCCTCGCCGCCGTCCAGGGTGGGCACGATCACCGCTCCTCCCAGGGCGGCGATGGTCATCGGCACCCCGACCTCGCAGCCGAGGTCGTCGCCGACCCGCCTGAAGGTCTCGTGGGAGGCGACCCTTACCGCCACATAGAGGTCTCCGGAACGGCCGCCCCGCACCCCGGCCTCACCTCGACCACTGACCCTCAGCTGCGCGCCGTCGTCGATGCCGGCGGGGATGTGGACGTTGAGCGTGTCCGCCACCTGAATCCGGCCGCGGCCCCCGCAGCGCGTGCAAGGAGACACGATGACCTCCCCGGTGCCGCCGCACGCGGAGCAGGTCGAGGCCGTCATCACGTTGCCGAAGAAGGTGCGTTGCACGTGCCGGACCTCTCCCGTCCCTCCACACGACTGGCAGCGGGCCGGAGCGGTCCCCGGTTCGGCCCCCGTGCCGTTGCACGAGGGGCACTCCTGTAGCGACGCGATCTCTACCTCGCGGTCGCAGCCGGTGGCGGCCTGTTCGAGGGTTATCTCGACCTCCGCCAACACGTCGGCGCCGCGCGCCGGTCCTCTTCCACGACGCGATCTCGCTCCTCCTCCGAAGAACGCGCTGAAAAGATCTGAGATCCCCCCGAAGTCCGTGAAGTGCGCCGCGCCGACGCGATCGTCTCCGAAGAGATCGTAGCGCCGTCTCTTCTCCGGATCAGACAGGACCTCGTAGGCGCGCTGTATCTCCTTGAACCGCTCGGCGGCATCGGGATCGTTACGGTTCGCGTCCGGGTGGTGTGCGCGCGCGAGACGCCGGTACGCGCGCTTTATCTCGTCCTGAGCGGCGTCCCTCGAGACCCCCAGCGTCTCGTAGTGGTCGGCGGGCATCGCCTGTCAGACGCCGAGGTCGCCCAGCATCCGGCCGAGCGCCCCAGAAACTTCGTGCACCGCCGCGATCGTCCGCATGTAGTCCATCCGCGTCGGACCAACCACCCCCAAAGAACCGAGGGCCGTGCCGGGGACGCCGTAGGGGGCCGTTACCACGGAGCAGAACTGCATCTCCTCGAGGGGGTTCTCCGCACCGATGCGAACCGACACGCTTCCCGCGGCCACTGCATCGGCGAGCATCTCGAGCACGAGCCTGCGGTGCTCGAGCGCTCCAATGACCTGGCGGACGGTCCCGAGGTCTGCGAACTTGTCCTCGTCGACGATGTGGGATGTTCCCTCCAGGAAGAGCCGCTCCGATTCCCGCTCTCTCACGTCCTCCCCGAGAACGGCGGCAAGCGTCGTGACGAAGTCGCGGACCTCGACGGGGAAGCGATCCGTCGCCGCGGCGAGCGTCCTCGCAGCGTCGTCGACTCCGACCCCCACCATCACCTCGATCAAGAGCGGGTTCAGAAGGTGCAGTTGCTCCTCGTCGAGGGCATTCGGAAGAGAGATCACGAGGTTCTCGACCCGCCCGGTATCGGCGACGACGAGGAGCATCGCCCGGTCGCTCGACAGCTGCACGAGCTCGGCCCGACGCACCACGCTGCGCTTGAGGACGGGTGCGAACACGACCGCGGCGGTGTCGGTCAGGTCCGACAGCAGCAGCGCCGTCTCGCGCAGCGCGTCCTCGAGCTCGTAGTGCGGCTCGGTGAAGAACGCATGGACCCGACGCGCCGCGGGGGCCGGGAGGTTCGCGTCCCTCGCCCACGCATCCACGAAGTAGCGATAACCCGCGTCCGTGGGGATCCTCCCGGCCGAGGTATGAGGCTGGAAGATGTAGCCGGACTCCTCGAGGGCAACCATCTCGTTGCGCACGGTCGCCGGCGAGACGCCGAGGCCGAACCGGTCCACGATCGTCTTCGAGCCGGCCGGCTCTCCCGAACGGACGTAGTGGGACACGATCGCCCGCAGGATGGTTGCCTTGCGATCATCGAGACCTGACAGCGCCATGGCCCCCGAATCGTACCCTGGGAGGGCCGTCTTTTAGCACTCAGCTCCCGAGAGTGCTAGGGGCCTGAAACATCCTTTGTGTATGTCCAGGGTCGCTTTTCGACCCCTCCGCACACACAAAGTATGGGTGAGGGATCAGCCGATCGTCCCGGCCAGGAGGACGTCGTGGTCCCGGCCCCCGCACACGGGGCAGGCCGGGAGCAACCCGGTGGCGAGCTCGGCGGTGCATCGGGGGCACCGGCCTCGAAGCTCGACGAGCGTGCGGCCGTCGATCTCCCCGTCGACCGCCAGCACGGTGCCGGAGTGAGGATGCACGTGGACGACGTGGTCGAACGGACAGCGGTACTCGTCCGCGTCCTCGAACGATCCCCACCTCGAGGTGAACGTCAACCCGCAATCACGACACGTGAGGTTGCCGAGATAGGCCATGCCCAAAGCATGGCAGCCGGGGCGGGGCCGCGTCGACCGGGCTCACCGAACCTTCGGGGGTTTGCGAACGTCGGTAAGGCGTGAGGTGGGAACATGACCGCACGAACCGCCCAACCTAGGTGGAGGGTGCGGTGGAGGATCCCGACCCGCAGATCGTCGCGGCCGCTCGCGACGGAGATCTGCGCGCGTTCGAAACGATCGTCCGCCGCTACCAGCCCGATGTGTGGCGACTGGCCTATCACCTCCTGCACGACGAGACGGCCGCAGAGGACGTCACGCAGGAGGCGTTCGTGCGCGTCTTTCGCTTCCTCCCTCGATACCGTGGTGATTCCAAGTTCTCTACATGGATGTTCTCGGTCGCGCGCAACTGCGCCCTCGATGAGATACGCCGCTCGCAGCGCCGGCGACGAGCGATCGAACGCGTCGGTGCGGAGCCGCCCGGCCCGGTGGCCGAACCGACCCGGCGCCTCGAGATCCGGGAGGCCCTTGCGGAGCTTCCGATCGAGCTGCGAGAGCCGATCGTGTGGATCGACATGTTCGGCACCTCCTATCAGGAGGTCGCTCGCGTGATGGGGATCCCGGTCGGGACGATCAAGAGCAGGGTTCACCGGGGCCGCGAGCTGCTGGCGGCCGCGCTGCTCCCGAGAACGAAGGAGACCGAAGGTGAAGCCTGAGCGAGTCTGCGATGCGATCCGCATCGAGATATCCGCTCGCCTGGACGGCGAGGTCGATGCGGCAACCGATGCCCGCATCGAAGAGCACCTGAGCGCGTGCAAGGCGTGCCGGGCCCACGAGCGCGAGCTGGCTCACGTCCGGCAGGCACTCAGGCTTCAGGTCGTGGAGGAGGTGCCGGACCTCACCCAGGCGATACTCGACCGGCTCGCAGTCCAGGGGCCGCGCGAACGTCGCCGCGAAGCGTGGACGACGAGGCTTCGCATCGGAGCTGTGGCCGCCGCCGCGGCGGCGCTTCTGCTCATCGGGACCTCACTCCCGTTCACCGACCGCGCGCCCGAAGTCGCGTCCGCCTCCGAGATCGCGCGGCGGGTGCGCGCCGCGGCCCGCACGCTGTCCTCGTACCACGCAGCCTTCGAGATCCTGGAGAGAGGGTGGCATCGAGACGTCGAATCGCGCCGCTTTACCGCCGAAGTGCTGTTCTCCGCACCGGAAAGCTTCCGTCTGAGTGTGCGCGATCACACGACCTATCCCGCGCGCGGCAACTGGCCGCACAACGACGTGGATCTGGTAGCAGGCGCAAAGAGGTGGTGGATCGAGGAGCCATCATCCTGTCCGACGGGCGCTCTCCCCCGCTGTCTGGACGTGGCCGGGGAGTCCCGGCCGAAGCCGGGGATCGAGCGCCGTGTGGTCGTGCATCGCCAGCCGTTCGACGGGTCAAGCGCGCTCCCGACCGACATCGTCGTGCCGCTCGAGACGGTCGCCAGCTCCGGCGCGCTCGAGGTCGTGGGTCAGGACCAGGTGCTCGATCGGGCCGCCTACCGGGTCTCACTCGACTACCGGCGCGCGGTTCCGCTCGTGTCGGCCCTTCAGGCGGGAGGCCTGTGGCGCGATTTCCACCCCCTCGACCGCGTCGACATCTGGATCGATCGCGACACGTGGTTCCCCCTCCGCTTCGAGGTGAGGGCGGGAGGATCGCCGGACCGACCCTCGTGGGCGCGCCGGCTCGGCTATCGAGACGAGCCCGACAGCGTCCTGCTTCAGGTTTCCGCCACCTCCTTCTCGGCCGCTCCCGAGATCCCCGCGGGGACGTTTCGCGCACCGCGTACGGGTATCGCGGTGGACGGCGGCTTTGTGGCGTCCTCGGTCGCCGAAGTGCCCGCTCCCGTGACGCCTGCTCTCACGGCCGGTCTGAGCCCCTACCGCGCCGGCCGGACCGCACAGGGACAGTGGGTCGTCGCCTACGCGTCCGGCACGACCTGGCTCAAGGTCGTCTCGGGACGCGACGTTGCAGGCTCCGCCGCGCAGGCTGCATCACTCGAGCAGGTGCGCCTGGACGACGGCGGATATGCCTACTACCAACCGGCCGCGTCCACCGCGGGCCGGCGAGTGGACCTTTTCGGCGAGCGGCGGCGGGTCTACCTGGAGTCGAATCTCGCGCGGCGCGAGCTGTTGGCGGTCGCGGCGTCGCTTTCCGGGACCGGCGTGAAGCTGCCGGCGCGGATCGAGGGCGGAGGCGGGCTTGTCGTGGAGCGTGTGCCGATCGAACGAGCAGCCTCCCTCCCCTTCTCTTCCTCCCCGAAGCGACTTCCCAGGGGCTACGCACCGAGTGCCGCCGTGCTGACGCGCATCGGTGACGACAAGCCGACCGTCACTCTCTACTACCGCAACCCCGAGGCCGAGTACGACGGCTTCGGTATCCGCGTGACGTTCGCGCCCGGAGTCGGCCGCCTCGCGCCGTCCTCGCAGCAGTACGACGTGATCTCGCTCGGCGGAGGCACCGCTCGCTGGTCGCCGGAAGAGGGCGTGCTGGAGTGGGTGCGCGACGGCGTGTACCGGGCCGTGGCCGCGCCGTCCTTCGATCTGGCGACCGCAGCACGGATCGCTCGAGGGCTCGAGTGACCCGGATGCGGAAACTGTCGGCAAACTCTGCCGCGGCCGTGGTCGGCGCGCTGGTGGGCGCCCTCGTCGTGCTCGGCGCGGACAGCCTCACCAAGGAAGCCGGGCCGACCGGCGCGACGCGAGAGCGACCTCCGCCCCAGGTCGAGATCCTTCCGCCTCAGCGCGGCGTGCCCTCGGCAGGCACGGCGTTGCTCGTGTGGGCGCCGGGAAGCCTGCCGGCGCGCTCGGAGCAAAGACTCGAGCGCGTCCGAGGGGTGCAGGACGCGACCACCGTGGTCGCGGGACTCGATTGGATCCGCGCCACCTACCGGCCGGACGGAGCACCGATCGATCGTGCGCGCCGCGACCTATTGATCCCCTTTGAGGTCGCGGTAATCGAACCGCGCGAATACTCTCGCTTCGTCGCGCCGGCCGAACGCACGGGACTTCTTGCACTGAGACGAGGCGACGTGCTGCTGGCCCGAACCTCGGCGGAGCTCCGGCGCACCGCACCGGGATCGACGATCCAACTGATCGATCGCGCGGTCACCGTGACCGGAGCGGTCACCGACGAGACGGCCAACGGCTACGAGGCCTTGATGGGCGGGCCGGTACCCGGTGCGTGGGACAGAGCCGATCGCTTCGTTCTCGTGCGGCTGAGGCGGCCGGGGGCGAGGGCCGCCGTCGAGAGAGCGGTCCCCTCACTGCTGGTTCCGGACCAGGTCGCGCGGGTGCGCGCACAGGGTGAGACCCCGTTCCTCCGTTACGGGGATGCCGTGCTTCCGCAGCTTGTGCTCAAGAAGGTGTTCGGAGAGTTCTCGGCCCGCCCCCTCTCCACCGGATCTCTCGCCATCGATCCTCGCTGGGTGCGCGAGAACATCGTGACCGCCCAAGTCCCCGTCATCGGTGAGGTGAGATGTCATCGGAGTTTGATCCCACAGCTCCGCACGGCGCTCCGGGAGGCCGTCGCCGCGGGGCTGTCACAGGTGCTGGATCCCGCTCACTACGGAGGGTGCTACAGCCCTCGCTTCATCGATCGCGATCCCGGGGGGCGGCTGTCTCATCACTCGTGGGGCATCGCGATCGACGTCAACGTCGCAGAGAACCTGTTCGGGACCAAGCCCGATCAGGACCGGCGCCTGGTCGAGATCATGGAGAGATGGGGTTTCACGTGGGGCGGCCGGTGGTTGATACCCGACGGGATGCACTTCGAGTGGGCCAGCTTTCCGTAGCGGATCTCAGCGCGCCAGCGAGAGGGCCTTGTCGACGGCCTCATCGGCAGAGGCCGCTCGCTCGAACGCCTCGACGGTCTCGCCGTCCCTGACGAGCTCCCACGCTCGGACACCAACCACAGGGGTTCCGGTCTTCAGCGCGAACGCGATCTCCGACAACGTCCCGTACTCACCCCCCACCGCGATCACGACGTCGGCGGCGCGCACGATCAGGGCGTTGCGGGTCTCGCCCATTCCCGTGGGGATCGCAACGTCGAGAAAGGCGTTGCAACCCGAACGATCCGAACCGGGCAGTATGCCGATGGTGGTGCCGCCCGCGGACTTCGCTCCCCTGCACGCGGCCTCCATCACACCTCCCAGGCCCCCACACACGACGAGCGCGCCAGCTTCGGCGAGCCTTTGGCCCACCTCTTCGGCGAGGCGCGCAATTTCCTCGTCCGCCTCGCCGGCTCCGACGACGGCGACGTAGATGGGGTTCAGGCCGACTACGTTATTCGGAAAGAGAACGCAGCATGGCTACGATGGAGAGCCATGAGCGCCGAATCTGAGCATGGGCCTGTGATGTCTTGGCCGAAGGGCGAGGATGGCAACGCGCTAAGGCAACGTCTGCTCGACCAGCGCATCCTGTTGCTGGGAGGGCCCCTCGACGACGAGGCGGCGGGCGAGCTGATCGGCGAGATGCTGCTTCTCAGCTCGGCGGACCCGCGCTCCGAGATTCGGCTCTACATCAACTCGACTGGGGGCTCTGCCGGAGCCTTTCTCGCCGTTTACGACACCATGCAAGCTTTATCCGCCCCGGTGGCCACCATCTGCATGTCGCAGGCGAAAGGCACGGCTGCGCTCCTCCTTGCGGCGGGGGCGATCGGGAAGAGGCTGGCGTTCGAGAACATCTTGATCCTCATCAAGTTTCCCG
>JBOGWZ010000024.1:0-11742 GCA_050694075.1 Actinomycetota bacterium
TGATTTCCGACCGCGACGCGCGCGAACCGGCTCCTGCCCTTACCCACGCCGTTATGAACGCGATGAAGGAGCACGGCGTGCTGGTTGGTGTCACCGGACCGAACGACAACGTGCTCAAGATCAGGCCGCCGCTGGTCCTGTCATCCGAAGACGCCGGCGTGATCGCGGCAACCCTCGACGCTTGCCTCAGGGAGCGCGCTAGATGACTGGGCTCGAGGATGCCGGGTCGATAGAGACATGCGAAACGGGAATCCTCCGACCCCTACCTTTCCAGCCAGGCTCCAAATCGCTCGGCCGTCGTGCTGGGGCCATCGGAGTCTCCCAAGAGGAGTCCGAGCAGAAGTCGAGCCTTGAAGCCGGTCAGCCACCCTCCACGAATCAGTCCGCGCCTGAGGAGGTCAGTCTCGGAACCCTCGAAGGCGTAAGTCTCGGCCAACACGTCCCCGCTTCTGGTGCGGGAACAGAGCACGACGGGCATGGATCCAGCGAGGTCTTCGAGGATGGCAGCCACCGGAACCGAAACGTGGCCGCCGCCGAACGCCTCGATCACCACCCCCTCGTAGCCCAGTTCCTTGACCCGGGACAGCAACCGGCCGTCGTCTCCGAGGACCGAACCGACGAGCGCCACGGGACGGAAGTCCCGCCGACCGAGTTCGACCGCAGACCGGGAGCTGGGTCGGAACGCCAACCGAACCCGACCCTCGACCACGTGCCCCAGCGGACCGAATCCCGAAGACGCGAACGCCGACGGGCTTGAAGTGTGGCGCTTTTGGACGAACGCGGCGGCGTGGATCTCGTCGTTGAGCACTACCATCACTCCGAGGCCCCGCGCCGCGTCGCTCACCGCTACACGAGTTGCGGCCACGAGGTTGGCCGGACCGTCGGCGCCGGGAAGCGATGGATTGCGCATCGCGCCGGTCACGACGACGGGAGCATCGGCGTCGATCAACAGATCAAGAAGGAACGACGTCTCCTCCATGGTGTCGGTGCCCTGAACCACAAGCACTCCCACCGCGCCGTCATCGATCTCGGCGACGATCTCATCGGCGATGGAGAAGAGATCGTGGGGAGTCAGATTCGCTCCCGGAATCGAAACCAGAGTCCGAGGCGAGACATCGGCAATACCGTCGAGTTGGGGGACCGCGGCGACCAGATCGTCGGCGGACAAAGCGGGGGCGACGCCGGCGCCATCAGCGCGAAGCCCCATGGCGATCGTTCCTCCGAGAGAGAGTAAGGAGACCTTCGGCAGGGCCACGGCCTAGAGCCTAGGCCGGGACCGCCGCGACGGCCTCGATCTCGATCAGGAAGTCCTCCGAAACGAGTCGGTCGATGACGAGCAACGTGTTCGGAGGGAAGTCGCCGTCGGGATACATGCTTTGGAATAACTCCGTCCGTACCTCGTGGAATGTAGCGATGTCCTGCGAATGAACGAGGTAGGTCGTGAAGCGAGCTACGTCTGAGAATCGACAGCCTTGGGACTCCAAGGCGATTCGCAGGTTCTCGAAAACCGCTTCGACCTGCGCCTTGAAATCTCCCTTGCCCACGAGGTTACCGTCGGCGTCCAGGGCGACCTGTCCGGCAACGAACACGAGCTCACCCGCGGTCACACGAGACACGTGTGAGTATCTCCCAACAGGTGCCGGGAGCCTCTCGGGGTTGTCGACGTGCACCCCCATCCGATCACCCACCTTTCGTGCGCGCCTATCTGGGACGAAGAGCGTGCAATCACATCCACGCGAGGGCTCGTCGCTCGATGCGCTCGAAAACGAGCGCATCGACTGCCCTCATGATGACTATGAAGATGAGCGCGAGCGAGATCATGTGCGCAGGACGCAACAGTCGGAACGAATAGTAGATCTGAGCTCCGATCCCCTCGGGCTGAGAAAGAGCCTCTACGAGGACGACCAACTTCCACGAGAAGGCGAACGAGGTCCGGGCCGCGGCCAGCAACGCCGGCGCGATCTGGTAGCCGACAACGTGCACCAGATATCTCTTGCTGCCGAACCTATACACGCCGCTCATCTCATCCAGGCCCACATCTCGCGCGTGGACTCCGGCTACCACGATGTTCACGATGAACGGCACCAGGGCGATCGTCATGGCGATGAGTCCCGACGATTCCTCGGTGCCGAGAATAAGAATCGCAAAGATGATGTAGACGGGGTCCGGGATAGCGAGGCTGATGACCACGAGTGGCCGGAAGAACGCCTCCACGCGCTTGTTCAATCCCATCCCTACACCGATCAACACTCCGATCAGCGTCGAAGCCACGAACGCGATCAGAATCCGGCGAAAGGTGATGAAGATCGACTCGTACGTCAGCGAATCCTGAAGATCTTCGATGAGCGCTCCGAAGATCTGCGCCAACGACGGCACCCAGCCATCACTGACGAGGGTCGCCAGCTGCCACACGGCAAGAGCGAGAAAGAGAGCTACGAGGAACGCTTGGAAGTCGCCGGCGCGCGTTGAGCCGGGCGGACGGACGCCTCGATCGTCGCCGGGCACAGGTTCCGCGACCTGAACGCTCATCCCCTCTCGCCCGTCTCCTCGTAACCCCAGACGCCCATCACCCGTTCGACGATCCGCCCCTCGAGCTCCGTCAAGCTTGGATCCTCGTAGCGACGAGGTCTGGAGATTGGAACGTCAACGATATCGAAGACTCGCGCCGGGCCACTGGTGAGGATGAATATCCGGTTCGATAAGAACACCGCTTCGCGGATCGAGTGCGTCACGAACACGATCGTCTGACGGTGCCGATCCCACAGCTCGGCCAATTGCTGTCTCATCAATCGCGCCGTCACCTCGTCAAGCGTGCTGAAGGGTTCGTCCATCAGCACCACCCCCGGCTGTAGGGCAAGAGCCCGAGCAATCGAGACGCGTTGACGCTGTCCTCCCGACAGCTTCATGGGCCACGCCGTTCGGAATTCTTCGATGCGTAGCATCCGCAGGTACTCGTCTATGCGTTCATCCTGCTCGGCCTTGGGGACGTGCGCCGACTGCAAGACCAGCCTTATGTTCTGCTCGACCGTTCTCCACGGCAGGAGACGGTGATCTTGGAAGACGTACCCGACCGCGGGGGCAGCCTCATCGCCCCCGCGTATCTGCCGTCCACCGATCTCGATCCTTCCCGCCACCGGATCAAGCAGTCCCGCCATCACGTGAAGCAGCGTCGACTTTCCGCAGCCGCTGGGCCCGAGCACGGCAACAAAATCCCCTTGCTCGACCATCATTTCGAGATCCTCGACCGCGGGCGTCCGGCCGTCATAGGTGACGTTGAGACCACTGATGCTTATGAACGAGTCTCTCGAAGCACCGTTCGGAGTCATCGTCTCTCCCGCTACCGAGCGACACAAATGGGGAGGTTTCCGGGGTGGAGTCCCCTACTCAAAGCGCCGTGGATCGCGTCTACCAGCACACGAGGAACGCGATTCTCATGGGGGAGTACGCGCCCGGCTTCCCACTCCGGGTCCAGGCGCTTGCGACACTCAACGACGTAAGCACGATCCCGGTGAGAGAGGCTCTGCGACGCCTCGAGGCCGAACGCCTTATCGAATCCGTGGCGAACAAAGGTGCTCGAGTCGCGGAGCTCTCGTTCCCAGATCTAGCCGATGCATACCGCATCCGAACCATCCTCGAGGTGGAGGCCGTTCGGCTTGCGTTCCCACGGTTGGAGCCGGCGGACCTCGAGACCGCCCGGGCACTCAAGGAAGAAATGACTCGACTCTTCGAGGAGGACCGGATCCACGAAGCTCACGAAACACATCGCAAGCTTCATTTTTTGATCTACGAGAAGACCGACTCGACATGGCTCTTACACATCATCCGGGCGCTGTGGGACCATACGGAGCGCTACCGCTCGACTCGCAACGCAATGGGGCGCCGATAGGGAGGATCTCGGAAAGCAACACGATGACGTAATAGACGCGCTGGCGAATCGTGATCTCGAAGGAGCGATCGCAGCGGTGCGTCAGCACTTCGAACATCCCATGAGGATGATCGAAGAGCGAGTGCAGCGAGAGAACCTTCGCAAGATGCCAGATTCCACCCAACGAGAGGTCGGTTCGATCTAAGCATCACGTGGAGATGATCCGATGCCTTGGAGGAGTTACTCGGGCGTCACGTAGGCGGCCGTGAGGCCACCGTCGACCAGGAACGTCGATCCGGTCACGTAGCTCGACTCGTCGCTCGCGAGGAACAGCGCCCCGTAGGCGATCTCCTTCGCTTGGGCCAGGCGTCCAATCGGCAGGTGCACGCGCCGACGCTCGTAGGCGCCCGGAGTCTCGTCGAACAGACGCATTAGCAGCGGGGTCTCGACGGGGCCCGGGCAGAGCGCGTTCACACGGACGCCGCGCCGGGCGAACTCGACGGCGAGCTCGCGACTCATCGACAACACCGCGCCCTTGCTCGCGGTGTAGGAGATCTGCGACGTCGCGGCCCCCACCAGCGCCACGAACGAGGCGACGTTGATCACCGAGCCACCGCCGCGCTCGATAAGGAATGGGATCCCGTACTTGCAACAGAGGAAGACGCCCTTTGTGTTGACGTCCTGGACGCGCTGCCACGCATCGACGTCGGTGTCGAGGACCGACGTATCCTCCGCCGGCATGATCCCCGCGTTGTTGTAGAGGACGTCTATCCCGCCAAAGCGCTCCGCCGTGGCCGCGTACATCTCCTTCACGCTTCCCGGATCGGTGACGTCGACCTTCACGAAGAAGGCTTCGCGGCAGTCGCGCGCGGTCTCCTCCCCCGCGTCGGAGTCGACGTCGGCGACGCAGATCGACGCCCCCTCCTCCGAGAACAGCAGTGCGGCCTCTCGTCCGATCCCGCTGGCCGACCCGGTTATCACGCACACCTTGCCGTCGAGGCGCGCCATCACTCCTCCGTCGCCACGAAGACGTTCTTCACGTCCGAGTAGGCCTCGAGCCCGTGCATCCCCAGCTCGCGCCCGAAACCGGAGCGCTTCATGCCTCCGAACGGCGTGGCCACGCGCACGGAGGTGTTCGAGTTGACGCTCAGGACACCGGCCTCGATGGCGCGCGCCGTCCGCAGGGCCCGGCCCACGTCCCGGGTCCACACCGAGCCCGAGAGGCCGTACTCGGTGTCGTTCGCTATGCGGATCGCGTCGGCCTCGTCCTCGAAGGGGATGAGCACCGCCACCGGCCCGAAAATCTCCTCGCGGGCCTGGCGAGAGCCGTTCGACAGGGGGCCGAGCAGAGTGGCCGGATACCAGTAGCCCTGTCCTTGAGGAATCTCGCCCCCGAAGAGAACGTCCCCCTCGACGTAGGAGGCCACCGTCTCGCGCTGCTTCTGCGAGATGAGAGGCCCCATCTCGGTCTTCTCGTCCTCGGGGTCTCCCACTCGCAGGGCCGCGGTCGCATCGACCAGGAGCTCGGTGAAGCGATCGAAGGCTGAGCGCTCAACGAGGATGCGGCTGCGCGCGCAGCAGTCCTGGCCCGCGTTGCCGAAGACCGCGTAGGGAGCGGCGGTGGCCGCCTCCTCGAGGTCGGCGTCGGCGAACACGACGTTGGCGGACTTGCCGCCGAGCTCAAGGGTCACCCGCTTGATCGTCCCCGCCGCCGCCCGCATCACGTTGGCGCCGACCTCGGTCGAGCCGGTGAACCCGATCTTGGCGACGTCTTCGTGCTCGCACATCGCCTGCCCGACGACGCTTCCCTTGCCGGGGACGACGTTCATTACGCCCTCGGGAATGCCGGCCTCGGCGATGAGCTCGCCCAGGCGCAGCGACGACAGGGGCGTGATCTCGGCCGGCTTGAGCACGATCGTGTTCCCACACGCGAGCGCGGGGGCGACCTTCCAGCTCGCGATGTTCAACGGGAAGTTCCACGGCGTGATCAGCCCGACGACACCGAGCGGCTCCCGAAACGTCATGTCGACGCCCCCCGCGACCGGGATGGTCTCGCCGTGGTGCTTGTCGATGGCGCCGGCGTAGAAGTGAAAGACGTCGGCGACCATCGCGACCTCGCCTCGAGAATCGGCTATCGGCTTTCCGACGTTGCGCGTCTCGAGCAGGGCCAGCTCCTCCCCGTGCTCTTCGATGAGCGAGGCGACGCGCCGCAACAGGCGGGCGCGATCCGGCGGAGACACCTTCGACCACGCGGGGAAGGACTCCTTGGCCCGGCCCACTGCCGCGTTGAGCTCGTCGACCCCCGGCTCCTCGAGCTCGGCGATCGCCTTCTCGGTGGCCGGATTGACGACCGTGTTCACCTGCGCTCCTTCGCATAGATCGCGGCCTCGTTCACCAGCGCCTCGAACAGGGCTCGATCCTCCCCCTCTTCCGGGTGCCACAGGACGCCCACGCGGAACGTCGCGCCGGGGTCCTCGACCGCCTCGATCGTGTCGTCGGGGGCCCGGGCCACCGGACGCAGCCCCTCGCCTATCCGCCTCGGAGCCTGGTGGTGATGCGAGGGCACCATGGATCGTTCGCCGAGGATCGCAGAAAGCCGGCTCCCGTCCTCGATGTCGATGTCGTGACGGGTGAACTCGCTGGGAGCGCTATGAGGCTCGCTCGTGCGCTCGGGGAGATGCTGCTCGAGGTCTCCTCCCCGGACGACGTTGAGGAGCTGCATGCCCCGGCAGATCGCCAGCATCGGCATGGCGCGCTCTAGGGCACCCCTCATCAACGAGGTCTCGGACCGGTCGCGGTCCTCGCGCGCGGCGCCCGTCTCCGGATGACGGTCCGCCTCGTAGAGCCGGGGGTCAAGGTCGGCGCCGCCGGAGAAGACGATGCCGTGGAGGGCGTCGAGAGTCTCGGACACGGCCTCGTCGCTCGGCGGGACGATCAGCGGCCGCCCGCCCGCGTGCTCGACGGCGGTGACGTAGCTGTGCGGGATCAACGCCGTCGGCGTGTCCCAGTCGCTCCAGCGCGCCCGTTCCACGTAACAGGTGATGCCGATCAGAGGCCGCATGACTTCAGATGCGTTCGAAGTTGCGCTGTAGCTCCCAATCGGTCACAACCTGGTTGAAGCGCGCCCACTCCTGCCTCGCGGTTGTCACGAGGTGGAAGTGCACGTCGTCGCCGAACGCCTTCTTGGCGACCTCGGACCTCTCGAGCTCCTCCATCGCCTCGACGATGTTCCACGGGACCCGCTCGACGTCCTTGGCCTCGTAGGCGTTGCCGACGTACATGTCCGGAGGTTCGATGCGGTTCTCGATGCCGTGCAAGCCCGCCGCGATCGTCGCGGCGAAGGCGAGGTAGGGGTTGCCATCCGCACCCGGGATCCGCGACTCGACGCGGAAACTCTTGCCGTGGCCCACGACGCGATACCCACACGTTCGGTTATCGATCGCCCACGCGAGTGCGGTCGGCGCCCACGACTCGGGCTGATAGCGCTTGTACGAGTTGACATACGGCGCGTACATCCATGCGAGCTCGCGTCCGGTCGAGATCAGCCCGCCGAGGTAATGGCGGAACGTCTCGCTCATGTGGTGCTTCCCGTTCTCGTCCCACATGAGCGACTCACTACCGTCCTCGTTCCAGAGGCTCGAGTGGAGGTGGAACGAGGATCCCGCCTCCGTCATCGAGTGCTTCGCCATGAACGTGACCGCGCGGTTGTTGAGCGCGGCGATCTCCTTGACACCGTTCTTGTAGATGACGTGGCGATCGGCCATCTCGAGCGCGTCGGCGTAGACGAGGTTGATCTCGTGTTGCCCCCGGCCCCACTCGCCCTTGGAGAACTCCACCGGGACGGCCGCGCCCTGCATCCCGTTTCGCATCTGACGGATCAGATACTCGTCCTTGGTGGTCTGAAGGATGTGATAGTCCTCGATGTAATCCGAGTGCGGCACGAGGGCCTGGAACCCCTTCGCCGCGGCCTCCGCGTAGCTGTCCTTGAACAAGAAGAACTCGAGCTCGGACCCGCACATCACGCGGTAGCCCTTGTCCTTCGCCCGCTCGAGCTGACGTTTCAGGACCTGGCGCGGCGCGACCTCGACGATGTCGCCTTCCTCGCTCAAGAGATCGCAGATGACCAGCGCGGTCTTCTCGAGCCACGGGATCCGACGCAGCGTATCCATGTCGGGGACCATCGCGAAGTCGCCGTAGCCCTTGTCCCAGTTCGCGTAGCGGTAGCCGGGCAGGGGCTCCATGTCGACGTCGACCGTCAGTAGGTAGTTGCACGCGTGCATCCCCTCGTCGCCGAGGATCTCGTGGAGGAAGAACTCCCCCATCACGCGCTTGCCCATGAAGCGGCCCTGCAGGTCCGGAAACACGACGAGGATCGTGTCGATGTCGCCGTCGGCGACCATCTTCTCGAGGGCGCGCCGATCAAGATTGCCCGCCATCACCACATCACGCCCTTCCTGAGTCGTCCAGTCATTACTCCTTAGCTAGGTGGTCGCTCCGACGGCGTGGGCCCGGTCGTCGGCGTCACCGTACCGGCCTCGACCGAGGCGCCGCCGTAATCACCGAGCTCGGGATGCCCGCGCTCGCCCCGGGAAAGGGCGAACTCCTCCTCGGGCGACAGCACCAGCTTGTGCCGGCCCGCGATGGCGAAGTACAAGATGCCAAGCAAGAACCACACCGCAGTTCCATAGACGCCTGGTCGATAGTCGTCGTTGAAGGGCAACGAGATCAAGGAAACGAGGGCGATTATCGCTGCGACGATCGCTCCCGCGTTGCCCAGAGGGCTGCGATAGGGCCGCACGATGTTCGGCAACCTTCTCCTCAGCAGAACGAAGGCGAGCATCTGCATGAAGTAGCTGATCACCGCGCCGAACACCGCCATGTAGAGCAGGGCGCCGCCTACGTTGCCACCAACCTCTTGAATGATGACGGCGGCGAGGAAGCCGATCACGGCGCCGGTGATCAACGCGACCGTCGGCGTCTTGCGCTCGCCATGAGTCGGCGACAGCCAGTGCGGGAAATAGCCCGCGCGGCTCAACGAAAAGATGTTCCGGCCGTACGCGTAGATGATCGTGTGGAAGCTCGCGACCAAACCCGCGACCGCGATGAGAGCGAGCAGAGACGCGCCCACGCCCCCGAAGATCGCCTGGAATCCCAAGAACAGTGGCTCCAAAGTTTCGCCGATCCCCTGTGCACCGGGCTCGACTCCGGTGTTGAGGAACAGGGTCAGGAAACCGAACACCACCAGCGTGAGGAGCCCGTAGAGGATGCCCTTGGGCATGTCGCGCTTCGGATCGAACGACTCCTCCGCCGCGAGCGGCAACTCCTCGATGGCGAGATAGAACCAGATCGCGAACGGCAACGCGGGAAAGATCCCACCCCATCCGAATGGGAACCATTTCGAGTTGTCCCCCTCCGGAGGGATGTTTGTAAGCAGGTCCCAGCTGAAGTTCGGGATGGCCCCGATATAGAACACCACCAGGATCCCAAGCGCGATGAACGTGATCAGGATCGCGAACTTGAAGCTGATCTCGGCCCCCCACAAGTTCAGCCCGACGAAGATCGCGTAGAAGATCGCCCACCAGATCCACAATGACATCGAGAACCCGAAGAGGTCGTCTGTGATCGCGTCCATGTAGCCGCCGATCCCAACGACGATGACCGCGGGCGTCAAGATGTACTCCATGTTCTCGCCGAGGCCGGTGATGAACCCTCCCCACGGGCCCATCGCCGACCGCCCGAACGAGTACGCGCCGCCGGTGTGCGGGAGGGCCGGAGCCATCTCGGCGATCGAGTAGCAGAGGCCGGCGTACATGATTGTGATGACGATGGTGGCGACGAGCAGGCCGCCGAAGCCTCCCTCGAGGAGGCCGAACTGCCATCCGAAGAAGTCCCCGGAGATGACGGCTCCGACACCGAGGGCCCAGAGTGCCCACACGCCCGCCACGCGTTTGAGCTGGCGTTTCTGGAAGTAGTCGTCCCCCGTGGGTCGGTAGCTAACACCCTCGATCTTTTGGATGACGACCTTGTCGGCCATCGTGCCCCCCTTTCCCAGTGGCTCGCCTCGAGCGAGCCGAACACCTTCGTCCGGTGCCGCCGGTGACACTGTCGGGACAGGACAATAATCCAGTCAAGGTGAGTTTGCTCTGCTGGCGCAGCCGCGGCGCGGCGCCGGCTCGACCACGAAGTAGCGTGGAGCGATCAAACCTCTCGTGTGCGTCCGCCACCAGGAAAGCGCGCCGCTCGGAATCATCGAGGACGTCATCTCGCGCGCCGCCATCCCGTGGCGCTACGCCGACGTATGGTCGAGGAACGACATGCCCGATGTGTCCGAAGGGTCGGGGCTCATCGTGCTCGGCGGCGAGATGAATGCCGACGACCTCGACGGCTTCTCCTTCCTTCGCCGGGTCCGAAACCTGGTGCGAGAAGCGGTCGAGGGGGAGGTTCCCGTCCTGGGTGTATGCCTCGGCGCCAGATCCTCACGCGCGCGATGGGGGCCGAGGTGAGACCCGCGCCCCGGCGCGAGATCGGCTTCCTCCCGGTCAAGGCCACCGCCGCCGGAATGGACGACCCGGTCCTCGCGCCCTTCGCGCCCGAAGCGAAGGTCTTTCAGTTCCACGAGGACGCGTGCGAGTTGCCCGAGGGGGCCGAGCTCCTGATGGAGGGCGAAGACGTCCCCGTCCAGGCATTCCGCGTCGGAGAGACCGCGTACGCCGTGCAGTTCCACTTCGAGGTGACACCCGAGATCATCACCGCATGGTGCGAAGAGGTCCCCGACCTCGAACAGAGCTGGGGCCGGTCGAAGGAGGCCGTCCTCGCGGAGGCAAAAACCCATCTCGGCGCGCAACAGGCCGCAGGCCGCGAAGCCGCCGACGCGTTCCTGAAACTGCTGGGCTAGTCAGTTCAGCGGCGTAACCTCGTAGCCGCCGTTGTCCGATGCGGTGACTAGCACCCCGGCGCCCTTCGACAACGGCTCTATCGCCTCGCCGGTGAGCCCGTAGACGGCGGCCTCGTTCATCGGGGAGTGCCCGACCACGAGCGCTCGCCCTCCGTCCGGCAGGCGCGCGAACGTGTCTCTCAGGGCCTCGCCGAATCTCCTCGACTCGGTCTCCACCAGCTCGGGGTCGACCCTGCGAAACGACTCCAGATCCCCTGCGCCGGCCTCCTTGTAGGTGCGCTTCCACCGGTCCTCGTCCTCGGAGCGGAACCGCTCGTCGACGACGACTCCCGCGTCGGTCCTCATGCCGGTCGCCGCGAGGAAGCAGGCGAGCGTCTGCGTCGCCCTCTGCGCGCCCGAAGAGACCATCAGGTCGTAGGGACCCTCGAGCCTCGTTCCCACCTCGAGCGCCGCCCTAACGCCATCGGGGGTCAGGTAGTCGCCGTCGTTATCGGTGTGCCGGCGCAGCTCAACGCGTTTCGTCATCTCATTGGATCGGCATCTGATGTCTGCTCCGCTTCAGGGCTATCTACCATCCTCAAGGTCTGAGCCGAAAACGGAAAGCTGTTCGTTGCTTGCCGCGCACAAAATTTGTTCGGTTTTCCCACTCAACGCCGCTTTGACTAGTCCCTCGGATACAAAGAGATCCATTTTGAATGATGCCGAGTCATGGAGTGTCCTGATTTGTCAGGTCATTGACAGTCCCCCTTGCCGTCGAGTACCAGTTCCTTCGAACTAGGCCGATGCCCAGCGGGAGGGCATCGATCAAAGGGGGCGGATTCATGTCACAGGGCAGCGCTGGGAAACGCGTGCTGACACGCCGAATCCGGCGAAGAGGGTTCATCGCCGCGCTCCAATGGGATCACCGAATCGACGGTCATTGTGGCGCGGGCGCTCCCCGCTGGAACCTAGGTCTCAATCTGGCGGGGGGCGACACCACAAA
>JBOGWZ010000025.1:0-11690 GCA_050694075.1 Actinomycetota bacterium
GGCGAGAACCCCGCCAGGACCTCGCTGAGGGCGTCGGCCGAGTCGATCTCGCGACCCTCGATGGCCACTATGACCTCCCCCTCTCGCAGCCCGGCGTCGGCCGCGGGCCCCTCGAGCAGCGCGACGATCACCGCCCCGCGAACGTCGGGGTCCAGGCCGAGCTGGGCCGCCTCGGCGGCCGAGTCGACCGAGTCCATGGAGACGCCGAGCCACGCGCGCTCGTCGCCCCTCAGAATCTCCTCCACGACCGGGACGGCGGCGTCGATGGGGATCGCGAACCCGATGTTCTCGGCGGTCCCCGCCCCGGCCGCGGCGGTGTTGATCCCGACGAGGCGACCGGCGGCATCGACCAGCGCGCCCCCCGAGTTGCCGGGATTGATCGCCGCGTCCGTCTGGATCAGCCCCCCGAGGGCGGGCCCTCCCTGCGGCTGGATCGACCTCCCCTTTCCCGACACGATCCCCTTGGTCACCGTGGGTCCTCCGAGTCCCAGGGGGAAGCCGAGCGCCACGACGTCGTCGCCGAGCCTGAGCTCCGACGAGTTCCCCAGGACGAGGGCATCGAGACCGGAGGCGTCGACCCTCACCACCGCGAGATCCCTCTCGGGCACGGTCCCGACCACGGTCCCCGTCACCTCGCGGCCGTCGTCGAGGATGACGTCGACCTCCCCCTCGGCGGCGCACTGAACGACGTGGTTGTTGGTCAGGACGGTCCCACCCTCGTCGATGATCACGCCCGACCCCTGGCCCTCCTGCCGGACGTCTCCGAAGGCGCCGCTGGACACCGCCTCCACGCGCACGTTGACGACCGAGGGCAGCACGTCCTCGACGACGTCGGACACCGACGAGTGCGGCGGCGCCTCCTCGCTCCGCTCGAAGGTCACCTCCGGCCCAGGTTGGGTCGAGCGAACCTCCGGGTTCAACGAGCACGCGCTCGCGAGCAACACGACGAGAGCGAGCAAGCGGGTCTTCATGGCGATCAGGATAGGGGTGGCGTGAAGCTAGTGACGCCGCACGATCACGCGGCCTCTTCGGCCGGGAGCTCCGTCACTTCGACGTGCACCTCGCCGCCCATGCGACCCCCGAGGGCGAACACCACCTGATAGGTGCCCGGGGCCAGCGGCAGCGGGAGCGAGACCTCGTCGGAGAGGTCGGTCACGCTCTGGAGCCCCCAGATCAGCACGTTCCTGACGGGCGACTCGTAGAGAACCTCGCGCGTCTCCGGATGCACGAGGAAGAACTGCTCCGGGTAGCGTCCGGCCGGGGCGTTCCATCCCCGCGTCACCGTGAACGGAAGGGTCGTTCCGTCGCGCGATCGGATGCCGGAATCGCCGTGTGCGCGCCTCACCGGACGCACCGAGCTTCGTACGACCTTCCTTTGGTGTCCCGCGACGTCTGCTTCCATCCGGTGATTATCCCTCGGAGGCCGCGGACACCTTGGCGGCGACCATCACGGCCCTGCCTTCTTGCTCCTCCCACCGAGACTCCACCGTGGTGAGCTTGTCCTGCCCCGAGTAGAGGGTGATCGCGACGAACTGATCTCCGTCCTGACGTACGCCCACTACCTCCGCAGCCGACACCGGATTCGGCATCTGGGGCATTATCGACCCGGCCATCTGCTTTACCTCGTCATTCCACGCATACCAGTGGCTGCCGGCGCGCTTTAGGTCTCCCTGAACGAGCGCTTGTCCGTGGTCCTCCGCGGCTCTGCGCACGATGCTCTCGTCCACCACACCTCCTCGTTCCGGTCGACGGATCGCTCGATCATGCCGCAAAAGTACCCACTCCCGTAGTCTCCATGCGCCGTGTGCATCTTCTGTGAGATCGCGAATGGACGGCACGAGGCTCGCATCGTGCTGAACGATGAAGCCTGCCTGGCTTTCCTCGACCATCGCCCGCTGTTCGTGGGCCACAGCCTGTTGATACCGAAGGCTCACTACGAGACCCTGGGTGATCTCCCGGACGAGCTGCTCCAGCCTCTGTTCGCCGACGCACGGCTGTTGTCGCGCGCCATCGAGCAGACGTTCGACGCGGTCGGGTCGTTCGTCGCGATCAACAACAAGGTCAGCCAGAGCATCCCCCATCTTCACGTTCACGTCGTGCCTCGCCGTCCCAAGGACGGTCTACGCGGGTTCTTTTGGCCGCGTCGCAAATACGCGAGCAACGAAGAGGCGGACGATGCCGCGCAGCGCCTGCGCGTCACCGTGGAAACCCTGAGGTGACGCAGTCCATCACCATCCGTTCGACCGACGGCCTCGCGCTCGAAGCGGAGCTCGACGAACCGGAGGAATCCGTGGGGGTCGTCGTGATGTGCCATCCGCACCCTCGCATGGGGGGCACGATGAACGCTCCTCTTCTGCTCGCCCTCCGGACTGCGCTCGTGGATTCCGGACGGGCCGTGCTCAGATTCAATTTCCGCGGGATCGGAGCATCCGAGGGTGAATCCTCCACCGGAACCCCAGAGACAAACGATGCCGCCGGTGCCGTCGCCTCGGCGCGCGAGCGGTTCGAAGCTCTCCCCGTGGGCCTGGTGGGGTGGTCGTTCGGAGGTGCGGTCGCGGTGAGGACGGCGGCGAGGGTGGGTTCGGTCGCTGCGTGCGTCGGCATCGCTCCCTCGATCGAAGCCACCGCGAACGTCAGCGAGGGGCTACCCACGCCCGCAGAGCTAGATCTCTCGATCCCGCTGTTGTTCGTATGTGGGAGGAACGACGAGATCCTTTCGCCTGAAGCATGCCGGTCGTGGGCCGAGGCCGCGAGCGCGCGCCATCACGAGATCGCGGGCGCGAACCACTTCTTCTGGGGGCGCTACGACGAATTGTGTGACGTGATAGTGAGCTTCTTCGAGGAGACCATGGGTTAGGAGGCACCATGCGGGTGGACATCGACGTCTCGCAACATCAACTCGGCTGGCAAGAGCTCCTGGGGCGCGTCCGGTTTGCCGAAGACAATGGATTCGTGGGCGCGTGGGTCTTCGATCACTACAAGCCGCTCTACGGCGACCCGCGTGGCCCCTGCCTCGAGGGCTGGACCCTGCTGGCCGCCCTTGCCGCTTCGACCGAGCGCATCCGGCTCGGGACGCTCGTCACGGGAGTCACGTACCGCCACCCGTCCATGCTCGCGGCCGAGGCGGTGACCGTAGATCACGTCTCCAACGGCAGGCTCGAGATCGGTCTCGGGGCCGCGTGGTTCGACGGGGAGCATCAGGAGCTCGGTATCCCCTTCCCTCCCACCCGGGAACGCGTCGAGCGGCTCGAGGAGGCCGTGCAGGTGCTGAAGGCCCTCATGACGTCCGATCGGGCGAACTTCGAGGGGGTGCATTACGAGCTGCGCGGTGCGTCCTTCAACCCCAAACCCGTACAGCGGCCGCATCCACCGATCTGGATCGGCGCGAGCGGGGAGAAGCGGATGCTGCCTCTCGTCGGGCGGTGGGCGGATCGCTGGCACACCTTCGGCTCGATCGAGTCGCTCAAGCGCAAGTCCGAGATCGTCGACCGCGCTGCGACTCGAGCCGGACGCGATGGGTCGGACATAGTCCGGGCGACGAGTCTGTCCATATCGGAGGGCTTCGATCGGGTCCAGAGGCACGCTGCGGAGGTCGCCGCTGCCGGCTTCTCCTGTTTGGTGGTGAGCTGGCCGTCCGAGGGTCGCGGCCGGCTGGAGGAGTTCGTCGCCGAGGTCATGCCCGCACTGGTCGAGCTGTGAGTGTCAGAAGTAAAGCCGCCTCCACGCCGCCCACCAGTCGTCCGCGCGCGACGCAACGCGCCGGCCCTCTCTTATCTCGAGCCCATCCCTGTGCCGGAACTTCTCGGCGTGGTCCGGTGTGGATAGCTCGATCTCGACCTCGCACGGCCTCCCCGGGTCGTACGGAGACACCGCACCGGGGTCTTCGAGCGCGGCGCGCGACGTCGTCTCGATCAGCTCCCGCGCCCGCGGTGGGGGAAGATGCCGGGCGCTGAAGCGTCCGAGCCCTCTCTTCACCGCGGCGGTCTTGACCCCGTCCCCGAGGAGGGCCTTGGCCTCGCGGCAGGTGGCCTCGTCGCCGGTGACCATCAGCACCGGGCAGTCCCACGTCCCGCAGAGAGCGGCGTTGACCCCCGTCTCGCCGACGAGCGTCCCGTTGAACCAGAGGTTGTGCCACGACGTGCCGCTGACCGTGTGGGAAAGGACGCCGTCGGGCGTTCCAGCCATCGCGTGCATCGCGACGAACAACGCGGCATCGCATCCCTGCTCGAGGTATTCGGTGTACTCGGTCCACTCGTTCTGCACCACGAACTCACAGGCGGGATCGAGCAGGTCCGGTACCAGCGAATTGAAGGTCCATCCCTTGCCCGCGCCGTGGCAGTCCATCACCAGAACCTCACTCGCCCCTCCCGCGCGCGCACCGCGCACTGCGGCGTTGATCTCCTCCGTGTAGAGGCGCCTGCCCTCTTCATAAAGGGACTCGCCACCGCTCACCTGTTCCCACTTGCTTATCCCGGCGACGCCCTCCATGTCGCCGACGATCAGTACGCGCATCTATCCCTTTCCGAGCGTCACGGTCGCGCGTCGGGCGCCAGGTCGCGCAGGAACGTCTCACACCTCTCGGATTCGTGCGTCTCGCCTATCGCGGCGGCCGCCCGTCCCAGTCCCGCTAGGGCGCGCAGGAACCCGCGGTTGCCCTCGTGCGACCACGGTACCCGACCACTCCCTCGCCACCCGGCCTTCCGGATCCGGTCGAGCCCGCGGTGGTAGCCGACTCGGAAGAAGGCGTAGGCCGTGACGTCGTGACCGCTTGCCAGGGCCTCGTCACCGAGCGCCGCCCACGCCGCCAGGCACTCGGGCCAGCGGCGGGCGACCTCCTCCGGCGCAACGCCGGACGCCAGCGCCTCGAGCGATCCACCCGGTTCTTCGATCGTGGTCTCTGTCGGCTCGGTGATCGGCAGCTCGGGCATCACCGAGATGCTAGCCGCGCGTGTTTGAAAGTACGGCGATGCGTCTGCCGGTCCTCGATTCGCTAACCTCGAGCAGGTGCCCGCGCTCGCAGTAGAGATGCCAACCCTCGCCGATCTCGCGCCCTCGGATCGGCTCGCATTCCTCGTTCAGCGTGACCCCCGAATAGAGGACCTCGCGCGTCGCAGCCAGAGGGGAATTGCATTGCGGGCACCTCGATCTGAGCACACGCAAGCATTCGAGTAGCGGGCGGCGGATTCCTGCCGGGATCGGATCGATGGTGCGGGAGGGGGGACTTGAACCCCCACGCCCCGAAGGGCACATGGCCCTCAACCATGCCTGTCTACCAATTCCAGCACTCCCGCCGGGGTTCGCCTACGTGATGGTACTTCGCCGGCACGAAGCTCTAGCTCCCGGGGACGCGCTGGGGGAACCCCGGCGCCAAGGCGCCTCACTGGTTCCCCCCTTCCCCCTCCTTCCACCATCGTTCGGCGTTCCACAACGGCCCCTCGAACGTGGGGTTCACCTGGAGGCCGCGGACCCCCTCTCGCCACGCGAGGACGGTCGCGACGTGGAACAGGGGAAGGGCCGAGGGGCGCTCCACGGCCCGGGGCGGATCGCTCAGGCCCGGAGCGCCGGCGACTCGCTCGACCGTCACCCAGCGATCTCCCTGCAGCAGGACGAGCGGCTCGACGCCCAAGAGCTCGACGTCGAAGCTCGCCTGGGAGAGCCGTTCGAGGAGCGCGCGCTGGACCAGCTCGAGGAGCTCGTCGCCCACCGGCGCGGCGAGAGCCAGGCTCTCCCCCCTCGGCGCCGGCGCGGGCCGCAACGCGGAGAACGGACCGGCCGCTCCCGCCCTCCCCGGAACCGGCCTCAACGTGTTGGCCACACGACCGAGATCCCGCACGAAGCCGGACTCGATACGAGCCCGTGCGAGGTTGCCCCACAGGGCGCGGGCCGTGGTGCGGTCCGTGTCCGTCGCGAGATCGAGCACCACCGACTCCCACCCCAGCACCTCGCGGTGGGCGACGCCGATCGCGTCGAGGCGATCCGCGATGTTCACCGAGGACGGGACGAGCGCGGCATCGAGTCGCCTCCTCCGAAGGAGCTCGAGCAGGAGATCGAGCCCCTGCACGAATCGCACCGTGATCCTCTCGAGCAGAGGTTCATCTCCCCAGTACCGAGGATTGGGGGCGTACGCGAACTCCAGTCCGCGGACCTTTCGCTTCAGTCCGAACGGGCCACCGGCGACGGGAGCGGGCTCGCCCTTCGGCATCACAAAGGCGACCGTCGCGAGCGCGCGCGGCCAGTCCTTCACGCTCCCACGCAGCTCGATCAGTCGCGAGCCCAGTACGCGCGCGGATCCGATACGTGCGAATCCAGAGGGGGGTAGTGCGCGCCGGATGCTGGCGGCCACGTCTCTTGCCGTGATCGGCCGGCCGTCGCTCCACTGCGCCCGGCGCAACTCAACTAGCGCGGTCCGGCCGTCGGCGTCCACCGACTCGGCTAGGGAAGGCTCGGTCGTGCCGTCGGGCAGGAACCGGAACAGAGACGGGTAGATCGGACGCGTCAGTGCATAGGTGAGGTCGGACGCGGCCGGGGAGTAGGGATCGAGCGTCGCGACCTGTCCGACGACGCCGAATGTCACGCGACCCCCGGCCCCGGGAGAGGGAGTGCCCGGCCGGCCCGCCTCCCGGGGGGATCCGTCGGACGTGCACGCGGCCGCGGCGATCGCGGCCGCGAGCAGAGTCGCCGTCGTCCTAAGTGACGCCCTCGTCCTACGAGCCGTCGTCGGACGCCTCCGCGAGCGCCACTCCGACGGCGTCGAAGCCGCCCATCGCGTCGAACCGGATGTTCCGCACCTGTGGGTGTGCGGCCCAGTGCGACAGGAAGGAGCCGATCGGAACGATAGGCAGGCGACGCATGATCGCTTTCTCCGCTTGTCGGTACAGCAAGCTGCGCTTGCCTTCGGAGACCTCGGCCCGCGCTCGGTCGAGCAAACGATCCACTCTCCTCGAGGAGAACCCGGAATGGTTATCGGGAGAATCGGAGTGGAACAGGGCATAGAGGAACGCGTCCGGCGACGGGTATTCGGCGATCCAGCCCAGCCTGTACACGGACTGCTTCCCCCCTCGCAGGCGCTTGAGGTAGCGGTCGAACCTGTACCCCTCGAGACGAACCCTGATCCCGGCGGCCCGGACGTCTCTCGCGACGAGGTCGGCAACCCGGCCGTGAGGCGGATCGTTGTTGTACGAGATCGTCACGACTCGCCGGCTTCGCGGCACCCCGCGGGCGAGCTTGCGGGCCACCTCGGGCTTGTAGCTGCAGGCAACGAGGCAGATGTTCTCCTGGAAGCTCGGCATCCCCCCGGGCACGATGCCGCGCGGCTCCACCATCGTTCCCCTGTAGATCGTCGATGCGATGGTGGCGCGATCGACCCCCCGGGCGATCGCCCTGCGGAGGCGGAGGTCTCGGAGGTTCTCGGAGCCGACGTGGAGGCCGTAGTAGTAACCCGCGAGCAAGGGGGTGAAGCCTTCCTCGCCGAACTCGTCTGCGGCGGCTTCAAGCTGCCCGGCCGGAACCTCCGCGACGTGGAGGCCGCCGTCGAGGAACTCCAGCCACGAAGCGGCCGCGTCCGGGTAGGGGACGAAGCGGATACCGTCCAGCTCCGGCGTGTCGATGAAACCCGGGAACGCTTCGAGGATGACCTCCTGGCCGACGGCCCAGCGTTCCGCGATCCGGAAAGGTCCGTTACCGACCGGGGCGCCAAGGAAAGTATCGAGATCCTCCACCGCGCGCTTCGGAACCGGTACCAGTCCGGGATGGGTAAGCACCTTGGGCAATTCGTAGAAGGGTTCCGACAACCGGATCACAAGGGTGAGCTCGTTGGGAGTCTCGATCCCCGAGAGGTGCCGCCGACCCCCCAGCTGGTTCACCTCTGTGAACCCCTCCACGAGCTCGAGCGTGTAGGCGAGATCCGATGCGTTCGCCTTGAGCGCGATCCGGTCGAACGCGAACCTGAAGTCGGCCGACGTCACCCGGGACCCGTCATGAAACGTCATCCCCGGCCTCAGCTTGAAGACGAAGGTGCGTCCCCCGTCTCCGACGCGCCAGGACCGGGCCGCAGCCGGCGCGACCTCCTCGAGCGCGGGATCCCAGCGGGTTAGGCCTTCGTAAAGCTGTCGCGCTAGGAGAACCGAGCCGGGGTCCTGGATCCGCATCGGGTCCAGGGTGGACGGCTCCCGGATGGCCACCGTCAGGACATCGGCGTCCGGCTCGAAGGGCCCCGGAGAGGAGGTGGTTGCGGGGGGCGCTGCGGTGGGGGCCGGCGTGGTCCCGCCGGACGAAGGTCCTCCATCTCCGTCGGTACAGGCACCCACGACGAATGCAAGCGCGCACGTCGCCGCGAGTCTTCTAGCAGCTGCGGCTCTCATGAGGATGCTGGCTGAACGCGTCGCTATTGCAGCCTGAAGGCGAGCAGGATGGTCGTGCCGGTGAAGATGATCGCCGTGATCACGGTCATCCGGTCGAGGTTCTTCTCCACGACGGTGGATCCCATGGCCTGGCTCTGCATCCCTCCGCCGAACAACTCCGACATGCCGCCACCGCGGCCGGCGTGCAGAAGGATGAACAGGATCAGGGCGAGAGATGCCAGCACGTGGATGACGATCAGGACAGCGGTCACCTCAACACCTCTTCTCAACAACTCTTTCGGTTACGAATGGTCAACATAGGTTACCCGCGCATGAGTTCCACGAGGTTCGGCATGATCTCCGGCCCCATGAGGTGCCCCAGGCTCCCGCCCCGGCTGGCGGTTTCGCCGAACGCGGACACTGCGTCCGAGCTCACACCGGCGCCGCAGACGACCAGAGGTACCGGCCCGTCGGTGTGCGCCTTGCGCGCGCAGCTCGTCGAGTGGTCCGCCGTCACGGCCACTATCGAGCGGCTCAGGTCCACGGGATCCAGCAGCGCGGCGAAGAAGATCGAGTCGATAGCCTCGATGCTTGCGATCTTCGCCGCGTGATCGCCGTCGTGGGCCGGCACGTCCGGGCCCTTGATGTGGATGTAGAGGCCGTCGAAGCCCTCGATCGCCTCGACCGCGAGCTTCGCCCACGCCGCGTACTGCTCCTCCACCGGGATCCCGGTCGGCGCCTCCACGATCCCCATCCCGGTTAGCCGAGCGATGCCGAGCTCGACCGGCATCTCCACGAAGCAACCCATCTCGGGACCGAACTTCTCCTTGAACGGGGTCAGCTTCGGCAGGTGGTCGCCGGCGTCGCGGGTCAGCACGAAGTTGCCGGGGAGCTTCCCCTGCCGCGCGCGTCGGAGGTTGACCTCCGACCTCGCCAGGACCTCGTGGGCCGTCCTCAGCCACTCGTTCGTCAGGCTCGCGGCGCGCCGAGCGGCGCCGTTCCCCTCGTGTCCGGGGAGCGGAGCGACGGTGACGACCCTGTTCTCGAAGGTCTCTCTCGCGACGCCGAGGGCGCCGTGACGTCCGTAGGCAGGATCGGAGTTCTCGACCTCGGACGAAAGCGGTCCTTCGTCCGACCGGAGCACGAGCGCGCCGCGATGACCGACGGTGGCGCGGAAGTCGAAGCTCGCGCCCGCCAGCGACACCCGCTCCTGGACCTCGCCGGCGAGGGCGTGGGCTTCGTCGGAGCTGAGGTCCCGCCCCACTCGCCGGTCGACGATCGCCCATCCGTTGCCGTCCGCCTCGACCGTCGCGAAGTTCACTCGATACGCGAGATCCCCGTCGTCGACTTCCAGGCCGGCGCCGAGGGCCTCGAGGGGGCCGCGACCTGTGTGATGCCGATGCGGGTCGTAGCCCAGGATTGCGAACACCGCGATGTCCGATTCCGGTGCGATCCCCTCCCCCACCGTCGTCACGAAACCGTTTCGTCCCCGCTGCGCGAGCGAGTCGAGTTGTGGGGTGCGCGCGGCCTCGAGCGGTGTGCGGCCCCCAAGGGCATCGAGGGGATCGTCGCCCAGCCCGTCGAGTATCACGTAGAAGAGTTTGCGGATGGTCATTTCTTACTTCTTAGACGACTTCACGATCGCCGCGAACTCCCCGGCTTCCAGGGACGCCCCTCCGACGAGCGCACCATCGACGTCCGGTTGTCCTATCAACGACGCCGCATTCCCCGCCTTGACGCTTCCGCCGTACAGGATCCGCGTCTGCTGAGCGACCTCGTCTCCGAACCGATCGGCCACGACGGAACGGATGTAGGCAATCGTTTGCTGCGCGTCGTCCGGGGTGGCCGTCTTGCCCGTGCCGATCGCCCAGATCGGCTCGTAGGCGAGCACGCACGCGGCCGCCTGCTCGGGCTTCAGTCCGTCGAAGCCGGAGCGCACCTGACGCTCGACCTTCGGTTCTGTCTGCCCCTCGTCCCGCTCCGACTCGGTCTCTCCGCAACACATGATGGGTATCAGCTCGTGTGCGAACGCGCCTTTGACTTTCTTGTTCACGGCGTCGTCCGTCTCCGAGAAGAACTCGCGCCGCTCCGAGTGGCCGATGATCACGTATCGCACGTTCAGGGCGGAGAGCATCGCGGGCGACACCTCACCCGTGAACGCGCCCTCCGCCTCCCAGTGCATGTCCTGTGCCCCCAGACCGAACTGGTAGCGGTCCGAGTCGATCAGCGTCTGGATCGTCCTCAACGCGGTGAAGGGAGGACAGACGACGACCTCGGTTCGTTCGAAGTCGTGGTCGGCAAGCTCGTGACCGAGCTGCTGCACCAGCACCATCGCCTCGAGGTGCGTCTTGAACATCTTCCAGTTGCCGGCTATCAGAGGGGTTCTCATCGGTTCCCTTTTCTTCTCAAAGCAGCGATGCCGGGCAGCTCCTTGCCTTCCAGCATCTCGAGGGAGGCGCCGCCCCCCGTCGAGAGGTGTGTCACCGCGTCCGTCATCTCGAATCGGGTGAGGGCCGCCGCGGAGTCTCCCCCGCCGGCGACCGTGTACGCCCCGTTCGACGTGGCCTTCGCTATCGCCTCGGCGACGGCTCGGGTTCCTCCCGCGAACTCGTCGATCTCGAAGATACCCATCGGCCCGTTCCACAGCACCGTGCGCGCATCCACTATGACCTCCGCGAAGGACGAGCGCGTCTCGGGCCCGATGTCCACGCCGAGCCGATCACCGATGTCTTGGAGCCGTAAGAACTCATGGGCGGAACCCCCCTTCGGCTCGTCGGCCGCGACCACGTCGGTGGGCAACAGGACTTCCACCCCGGCGGAGGCGGCGCCATCCAGGACTCGGCGCACCTCTTCCACGCGATCCGATTCGACGGGCGAGCGTCCCACGTTCTCCCCTCGCGCCGCCAGGAGGGTGAATGCCATAGCGCCGCCCACGCACATCGCGTCGACCCGTTCCAGAAGATTGCCGATCACACCGAGCTTGTCGGACACCTTGGCGCCCCCCATCACCGCGACGAACGGACGCTCCGGATCGTGCAACAGCGCCTCGAGCCTCTCCACTTCCTCGATCAGGAGGTAACCGGCCGCCGCCGGAAGGCGCTCTACGACGCCGACGATCGACGCGTGCGCGCGATGTGACGCCCCGAAAGCGTCGTTGACGTAGGCCTCTGCCAGGGACGCGAGCGCGTCGGCGAAAGCGGGGTCGTTCGCCTCCTCACCGGGGTCGAAGCGAAGGTTCTCGAGCAGGACCACGGCGGCGTCCGAGGAGCAGGCCCTCCGGGCGTCCTCGCCGGCGGGATCCTTGGCCAGGGCCACGCTCGGTCCCAGGAGGTGAGCGAGGTGTTCCCCGAC
>JBOGWZ010000026.1:0-11662 GCA_050694075.1 Actinomycetota bacterium
TGTCTTCATCGCCCGCCGGATGCGCCGCACGTCCTTGAGTGGTTCGAGAGCCATGGCGGAACGCGCGTCCATGAGCTCGTGCAGTTGAGCCTCGATGATCTCCAGGTCCTCGGCCACGCGACGATGGCGCCCGCGGACCCTCTCGATCTCCCGCTCGAGCTCGAGGATGCGCATGACCCCCGCGAGATTGATCCCCTCGTTCGTGAGCTCCTGGATCCTGCGGAGGAGCCTGATGTCTCGCTCGGAGTAGCGGCGCGTGTTGCCGGAGGTCCGGCTCGGGGTTATCAATCCCTTCCGCTCGTACACACGCAGTGTCTGCGGATGGACGCCGGCCAGCTCGGCCGCGACCGAGATCACGTAGATCGCTTGCTCATTGGCAGCGGTCATGACGCCGCCCTCCGGGTGTCCTGGAGGAATCGCTCGAGATGGGCCCGTGGGGACCCCTTGTGAGTCTCCGCGAAGCGCTCGAGGATCTCTCTTTCCTCTTTCGACAGCTTCTGCGGCACGACCACCTCGACGTGCACGAGGAGGTCGCCATTACCGCCGCGCGCTCTCGGGGCGCCTCTGCCCTTGACGCGGAGAACCTTGCCGTTCGGGGTCCCGGCGGGCACCTTGACCACGACCGATCCGTCCAGCGTGGGAACCTCGACCTTCGCGCCCAGCGCGGCCTCCGTGAAGGTCACGGGTACCGACACGTGCAGGTCGCCTCGCTTGTCTCGGCGGAAGACGGGGTGGTCCTTCGCGTGCACGCGCACGTACAGGTCACCGCGCGCTCCTTCCCCGGGCGCGCCCTGCCCCTTACCCGGCACCCTTATGCGGGCGCCGTCGCCCACGCCGGCGGGGATGCGCACCTTGACTCCGTCACCGAGTGTGACGGTCGTGCCGTGGACCGCCTCCTCGAACGAAAGCGTCACGTCGGTCTCGACATCAGCTCCGCGACGAGCGCCTCGGAACCCAAAGAGATCTTCGAAGATACTGCCGATGCCGCCCTCTTCGAAGAGGTCCCCGATGTCGCCGACGTTCACGCGCACGCCGCCCTGTCCGCCCGGGCCGAACCCATAGAAGCGGCGACCGCCGGCCTCGACGAAAGCCCGCGTCTGGTCGTACTCGCGCCGCTTTTCGTCGTTCGACAGGATGGCGTGGGCCTCAGATATCTCCTTGAAGCGCTCCTCCGCCTCCTTGTCGGACTTGTTCGCGTCCGGATGGTACTTCTGCGCGAGTTTCCGATACGCGCTCTTGATCTCGGCCTTGGACGCGTCCTTGGACACGCCGAGAACCTGGTAGTAGTCCTTCTCCATCCAGTCGCGCGATGCCATGGCTACGCTTCCACCGCATCCTGTTCGGGCTCGGGGGGTCGTGCAACGACGACCATCGCGGGACGGATGACCCGATCGCGCATCCGGTAGCCGCGACGCAGCACCTTGCGCACAACCGGTTCGGTCGCGTCTGGATCCTCGTGCGACTCGAACGCATCGTGGACCGTGGGGTCGAAGACCTCTCCCTCAGCAGGGATCTCCTCGACACCCTCGTCGGACAGGACGCGCCTCAGATCCTCGTACACCATCTCCACGCCCTTGCCTCCTTCCCCGTGCGCGAGGGCGGCCTCGAAGTGGTCGAGAACGGGGAGCAGTTTCTCGACCAGCCGCTCACCGGCGCGCTGGACCATGGCGGTCTGCTCGCGCACCATGCGCTTGCGGTAGTTCTCGAACTCGGCCTGCAACCGCTGCAGATCCTCCAAATAGCTACGCTCGTCGCTTCGCTCGTGATCAGAGGACAAAGGTTCGCCGCCCGCCGCCGGGCCCGACGTCTCTTGCGGTGGCGAGGAGGGCGATGCCTCTGAGGAACCCTTAAAGGTTTCGGGTGACGAAGAGGTATCGCCCTCCGCAGCCGACTGGCCGGGAGCCCGGCGCCGGTCGGTCACGCGAACCTTCCTGTCCTCGGGCATCAGGCAGACTCTTCGTCGCCTTCATCGACGACCTCGGCGTCGACGACGTCGCTCTCGCCATCACCGCCCGAAGCGGCCTCCTGTTGCTGCGACGTGCGCTGGTACAGAACTTCGGCGAACTTCTGCGACGCGGTAAGGAGCTGCTCCGTCGTGGACTTGATGCGGGCTACGTCGGAGCCCTTCAGCGCCTCCTTGGCGTCGTTCAACGCGTCCTCGACGAGCTTCCGGTCCGACTCGCCCAGCTTCTCGCCGTGCTCCTTGATCGTCTTCTCGGTCTGGTAGATGACGTTGTCCGCCTGGTTGCGGGCCTCGGCCTCCTCGCGCCGGCGACGGTCCTCGTCGGCATGGGCCTCGGCCTCCTTCATCATCCGCTGGATCTCGTCATCGGCGAGCTTGGTGCCGCCGGTGATCGTCATCGACTGTTCCTTGTTGGTGCCGCGGTCCTTTGCCGAGACGTTGACGATCCCGTTCGCGTCGATGTCGAACGTGACCTCGATCTGAGGCATCCCGCGCGGTGCGGGAGGGATGTCGGTGAGCTGGAACCGACCGAGCGACTTGTTCCGGTAGGCCATCTCCGCCTCCCCCTGCAGCACGTGGATCTCAACTGCAGGCTGATTGTCCTCGGCGGTTGTGAACACCTCGCTGCGCTTGGTCGGGATCGTGGTGTTGCGCTCGATGAGACGGGTGGAGATCCCACCCTTCGTCTCGACGCCGAGCGACAGCGGCGTTACGTCGAGCAGCAGAACGTCCTTCACCTCGCCCTTGAGCACGCCGGCCTGGATCGCCGCCCCCGCGGCAACCACCTCGTCCGGGTTGACGCCTTTGTGCGGCTCCTTCCCTCCGGTGAGCTCGCGCACGAGGTCCTGGATCATCGGCATCCGCGTGGCGCCGCCTACGAGGATCACGTGGTCGACGTCCGCCATCGCTATGCCCGCATCCCGCACGGCCTCCTCGAACGGCCCCCGGCAGCGTGTGAGCAGGTCCTCGGTCATCCGCTCGAACTCGGCGCGCGTCAGCGTCACCTCGAGGTGCAGTGGCCCCTGCTCGGTCGCGGTGATGAACGGCAGGTTGATCGTGGTTTGCTGCGTCGAGGACAGCTCGATCTTCGCCTTCTCCGCGGCTTCCTTCAGCCGCTGCAGCGCCATCTTGTCCTTCGAGAGGTCGACACCCTGCTGGTCCTTGAACGTCTTGACCAGGTGATCGATGACTCGCTCGTCCCAGTCATCCCCACCCAGCTGCGTGTCGCCGTGCGTCGCCTTCACCTCGAACACGCCGTCGCCGAGCTCGAGCAGCGAAACGTCGAAAGTCCCGCCGCCGAGGTCGAACACGAGGATCGTTTGGTCCCCCTCCCCCTTGTCGAGCCCGTACGCGAGCGAGGCGGCGGTAGGTTCGTTGATGATCCGCAAGACCTCCAGGCCGGCGACCTGTCCGGCCTCCTTGGTCGCCTGACGCTGCGCGTCGTCGAAGTAGGCGGGAACCGTGACCACGGCCTCGGTGACCTTGTCGCCGAGGTACGACTCCGCGTCCGACTTGAGCTTCATCAGGATCCGGGCCGAGATCTCCTGCGGCGTCCACTTCTTGCCGTCGATCTCGACCGCGTCGTCGCTGCCCATCCTCCGCTTGATCGAGCGGATCGTGCGGTCCGCGTTCGTGATCGCCTGTCGCTTGGCGACCTCGCCGACCAGCACCTCGCCGGCCTTCGAGAACGCGACGACACTGGGGGTCGTGCGAGACCCCTCCGCGTTGGGGATCACGGCCGGCTCGCCGCCCTCCAGCACCGCGACCACCGAGTTGGTGGTCCCGAGGTCGATCCCTACTGCCTTGGCCATGATGCATCCTCCTGGGCTATGTGACATGCAGGAAACCTAAGTCTCCTCAAGTATCAGACTTGAGTGTACTACTGTCAATCTAGGTCGAGGGCCGGCCATTCCCGGGCCGCGGGACAGCCTTAGGGGGTGTCGACGGGCCGGGTGGGGAGGGCGGCGTCCGAGACGGCGTCCACCGTCGGGCGCTCCGACGGCTCGGCGAAATGGCCCTCGAGATCGCCCCGGTCGAGGGACTCCTTCTCCAGCAGCAGCTCCGCCAGCGCATCGAGGTCGTCGCGGTGCTTGGACAGCACGTCGCGGGCGGTCTCCTGAGCCTCCATGAGTATCTGTTTGACCTCGCGGTCGATCGCGACCTCGGTCTCATCCGATACGTCGCCGCCACGCCGGAAGCCGGGGACCAGGAAGCGAGGGCCGTGCTCCGCGATGTTGATGGGGCCGACCGTTTCCGACATGCCGAACTCCATCACCATGCGGCGGGCGATCTCGGTCGCGTTTCGCAGATCGTCTTGGGCGCCGGTCGTCGCGAACCCGAACACGATCTGCTCCGCGGCGCGCCCCCCGAGCAGCACTGCGATCCGATCGCGCAGCTCCGGCTCCGACATGAGGTAGCGCTCCTCCTCGGGGAGCTGCTGCGTGTAGCCGAGCGCGCCGATAGTCCTCGGGATGATGGACACGCGATGCACCGGGTTCGCGTGGTCGACGAACCGCGCCACGACGGCATGCCCCAGCTCGTGGTAGGCGACTAGTTTCCGTTCCCTCTCGCTGAGCACCTGGCTCCGACGCTCGAGCCCCGCCACCACGCGGTCGACGGCCTCCTCGAGGTCCCGCATCCCCACTACCTCGCCGCCTCGGCGCGCCGCGAGCAGGGCGCCCTCGTTGATGACGTTCGCGAGCTGAGCCCCGGAAAAGCCCGGGGTGCGACGCGCCAGCACCTTGAGGTCCGCGTCCGGCGCGAGCTTGACCTTGCGGGTGTGGATCTCGAGGATCTCCTCCCGCCCCCGGATGTCCGGGAGGTTGACGACGATCTGGCGGTCGAAGCGCCCGGGCCGGAGCAGGGCGGGGTCGAGCACCTCCGGGCGGTTGGACGCCGCCATGATGATGACTCCCGAGTTGGGAGCGAAGCCGTCCATCTCGGTCAGCAGTTGCTGCAATGTCTGCTCCTGTTCCTGGTGTGCACCCATCTGATAGCCGGCCGCTCCGGAGCGCGTCTGCCCGATGGAGTCGACCTCGTCGATGAACACGATCGCCGGGGCCTTCTCGCGCGCCTGCTGGAAGAGGTCACGCACGCGCGCCGCACCCAGCCCAACGAACAGCTCGACGAACTCCGACGCCGATACGTAGTAGAAGGGCACGCCCGCCTCCCCTGCCACGGCGCGAGCCAGCAGCGTCTTGCCGGTGCCCGGAGGACCCACCAGCAACACGCCCTTCGGGATACGGGCCCCCAGCTTCTCGAACTTCTGAGGCGTCTTGAGGTAGTCGACCAGCTCCTTGAGCTCGGTCTCCACCTCCTCCACGCCGGCGACGTCGTCGAACGTCGTCTTCATGTCGGTGCGGTCGTAGAGCTTGGCCTTGTTCTTGCCGAGCTGCAGCGGGCTGCCGGGTCCGCCGAGCTGCTGGCGCAGCCGGCGGTAGATGAAGAAGTAGTAGAGGCCCCCGATCAGGAGGAGGGGAAGGACCCAGCTGAAGAAGAACGCCCCCCAGGGGCTGGGCTGCTCGCCGGAGACATTCGCGCCCTCGGCCCGGAGACGGTCCACGAGGCGGTTGCTCTCGAAATTCGGGGGCAGAGTGGTCGAGAACCGCTGCTGGTCGCCGTCCGACGGCTGAAAGGTCCCGGAGACCGAGGTCTCCGAGATGTTGGCCTCGACGATCCGTCCTCGCTCCATGAGGTCGAGGAACCGGGAGAACTCCAGACGCTCCACCTGGGGCCCGGTGAGGGTCTGGAAGACGAACAGCAGCAGCAGGGCACCCACGACCCAGCCGACCGTGACCCAGCGCTCGTTTCCGAACGGACCGCGCGGGCCCTCTTTGCTCGGCGCGGCGCTTCCCGGGCCCGGCGTGCGGCGCGACCGCTCCCTCGTGTCCACGTCCGCAGCCTAAACGGTGGGTCGTCGAACCCGGCATGATGAGCTCGCGTGAAACGGGTGCTATTGGTGGGAGGCGACCTGTCGGCGCGCGCCCGACTGGAGGCGGCGGCGCAGCGAACCGGCTCGGAGCTGCGAACGTGCCGTCTCGAGGACGTCGCGGAGGCCGTGGGGGCCGAACCGATCGACCTCGTGGTTGCCGATCTCGACTCGGGCCGAGAGATCGTCGTGGAGGCGCTCCGCGACGTCACGACGCGCGTGGTGGGCTTCTACTCCCACGTCGACACGGCGCTGGGCGAGGCGGCCAAAGCCGCGGGCATCGAGGCGGTGCCGCGGGGGCGCTTCTGGCGCGAGCTCGACGATCTGTTCGGCTAGCGAAAGCGAACTGATCGCAGGGGCACCGCTATAGGGGGTGCTGTTGCGATCAGTTCAGAGGCGCGGCCACGCGATCCAGCTCCTCGCCTATGAAGCGCGCCAGGTCGCGGGCTTCGCTCTCCGGTACCGATAGGACACAACGCGCGGAGTCCTTGACCCACACGCTGAAGCGAACGTGCCGGCCGGGGATGGAGACCGAGCCCTCCGGGCTCTCGAAACTCTGCTCTTTCAGGTAGCACGACACGCGAAGGAAGGCCCCCTCGGGGTCTCCTCGCCGACCTTGATGCCGGCGAAGAAACGAGTGCTCTTGGCCGGAGCGTCCCCCAGCAGATGGGCGGGCAACGACGACCCGCAGCGGAGGCAGTACAGGTGCTCGGCGGGCTGGTGCTGCCGGCAGAAAGGACAGAAGATTCGCCTCATCCGCTCCCCCCCCCTTTTTGTTGGGGAACCCCGGCGCCAAGGCGCCACCGTAGTGGCCCCCTCCCGCCGGTTCCCCCCGCCCCTCCTTTTTCGCGCGCTTCCGTCCTCTATTCGACCACGCGTCCGAACTGATCGCAGGGGCACCTCTATAGAGGGTGCTGTTGCGATCAGTTCGATAGGGATCGGGGACGGGGCGCAAACGAGGGCTCAGGGCGACAGCATCACGGGGACCGAGACCACGTTGATGGCCGATCCGTCCTCGGCCGATTCCTCGAACACCTCGATGATCCCGGGCTGGGACGAGGCAATGTCGAACTCAACGCGGTGCTCGTAGTCACCCCTGCACCCCGTTCCGCAGGTGGCCGTGGTGAACTCGCGCGCGACCTCTCGTCCGGAGGCATCCAGTATCCGGATGCTGACGGTGGCCTCGAAGACGTTGGCCGTTCCCGCGATCGTCACCGGGCTCGTCACGTTCTGACCCGGTCGCGGCTGCTCGACGACGATCGCCGGCGCCACGTCCTCGAAGTCGCCGCGTTGCATCGGGCCGTCGATGACGATCCCGTGGCTCCCGAAGCGATCCACCGGCTCTCCATCGATCTGGAGGGCGACCTCGTCCACGGTTGGGAACTGCGTGAGCGTGAAAGTGACCTGCGCCAGCCGGAGCCGCTCCGCGTAGCTTCCCGATCCCTCCTCGAACTCCGACGAGAGATCAACGGTGGCGACCCCGTTCGCGACGGCGAGGCCCAGGAGGCGCGTGCCGTGCGGCACCGCGGTGGAGAGCTTCGAGTCGGAGGGTCCGGCGAGCAGATCCTCCATGGAGGCGGCCCCGACGGCCGCGGTCTCCGCGCGGGTGCGATAGGTGACCCGCAACCCCCGGTCATCCGAAAACCAGACCTCGTACGCCACCTCTCCACCGTTTGGGTCGGCGGGAGAGTCGGAAGGGGAGGACGCGGTCGGGCGGTCGGTGGTCGGAGATCCCGCGACCGATCCCGTCGGCTCCTCGCTGCCGCAGGCGGCAAGGAGAAGCACGAACGCCGTGCAGATCACCCAGGTCTTTCTCATCATGGCGAAAAGACGCCCCCACGCCCACGCAGGTTGCCCGGCCTCAGCCGCCGACGACGAGGCGCCCCTCGCCCACCCCCACCTCGGCTCCGAGCGCGCCGCACGCGCGCGCGAAACGCTCCTCGATCCAGCGCCGGTCCTCACCTTCGGCAACACGCGTGTAGGAGTAGTCGAGCTTCAACGGCAGCGCCTCGACCCGCTCTATCCCGCCGGCGCCGACGGACACGAAGAACAGCAGGCCGAGGTCGTTGCGCAGCTGCGGGTCGACGGCATAGTCGTCGACGAAGTCGCCGAGGTCGAACAGGACGTTGTCGTCCACTCCCTGGAACACGTGGGCCGAGTGTCCGGCGACGACGTCGGCCCCTGCGGCCACCAGCCCCGGCGCGGCCGCCGCCACCCACTCAACCGGCTCGGCCACCATGTTCGGCCCCCAGTGAGGCGTCACGAGCACCACGTCGGCCGCGTCTCGGGCATCTCGGATCGCGGCGTCGAGCCACGACGGCACGCCGGCGCGCAGATCGGCAAACCCGACCCCGGGCCGGTCGCCGGTGGCCGCGTAGTCCTGTGGGTGGTCGGTGGCGCCCAAGACGGCGACCTTCTCGTCCGCGGCCTGGAGCAGCGCGGGGGCCCGGGCCGCGCCAACATCGGGGCCGGCTCCAACCCATTCGATTCCCGCGCCGTCCAGGTGCCGGAACGTGTCGAGCAACGCGTCGTATCCGTAGTCCAACGCGTGGTTGTTCGCGAGCGTCACGCAATCGACTCCCAGATGCGCAAGCGTCTCCACCGCGACCGGGGGCGCCCGGAAGAAGAAGGGCTTGCCGGGAGCGGCCCACGGGTTGCCGCGCTCGGATATGCAGCACTCGAGGTTCAGCACGAACAGGTCGGCGGACCGAGTGGCCTCGACGACCTCGCCGGAGAACAGCGATGTCGGCGGCTCGGACGAGAGCATCTCGGCCACTCCGCGTCCCAGCATTGTGTCCCCCGCGAGCGCAAGCGTCACCGTCATCCGAGTCCGCAGCTCCGCGCGTCAGCGACGCGTCCCACCGCGGGTGAGGGCGGACAGCGGCATGTGCGAGAGACGTTCGGCACCGGACGCGAGCAGCGCCTTCATCAGCCTGTGCGTCACCCATCCGACGAGCGGCGGTAGGACGAACACGAGCACCCTGAACGTCCAGGTGACGGATTCCACCGACACCACGAACCACTTGGCTACCAGGTCGTTGCTGGCCGCGAAGAACAGCACTGCGTAGAAGGTGAGTGTCGCCATCCCGAGGGCCGTGCGCATGGGATGGTCTCGGGGCCGGTCGAGCAGGTGATGGGGCTCGTGGTCGTGGGCGAAGCGGGCCTCTAGGAACGGCCACGCGTACAACAGCAGGAAAGTGATACCGGGAAGCAGCACCGCGGGATAGAAGGGGTTCGGGAGCTCGAAGCCGAACGCCCGTATCTCCCATGCCGGGAAGAGCCTGAGCGCGCCCTCGACCCACCCGAGATACCAGTCCGGCTGAGCCGGCGACGTGACCTGCTGAGGTTCGAACGGTCCGTAGAGCCAGATCGGGTTTATCTGGACCAAGCCGCCCAGAAGAGCGAGCACGGCGAAGATTCCGAAGAACAACCCGAGCGATTTCGCGGTGTACGTCGGCCAGAGCTTCGAGCCCACGACATTGCTCTCGCGATGGCCGGGTCCCGGGAACTGGGTGTGCTTCTGTCGCCAGAGGATCGCCAGATGCGCCGCGATCAACGCCCCCAGCAGAGCTGGCACGATCATGATGTGGGTAACAAAGAGGCGGCCGATGATCTCCTCGGCCGGGAACTCACCTCCGAACACCAGGAACGCGATCCACGTCCCTATCAGTGGGATCGACAGCGCGATGGAATAGGCGATACGCAATCCGGTGCCGGACAGGAGATCGTCCGGCAACGAATACCCGGTGAACCCGTTGAACAGGGCCAGGATCAGCAACGTCACGCCGATCATCCAGTTGATCTCACGTGGCCGCCGGAAGGCGCCGGTGAAGAAGATGCGGCACAGATGAGCAACGATCGACGCGACGAAGACGAGTGCGGCCCAATGATGTATCTGGCGCATCACGAGGCCGGCGCGTACGTCGAAGCTCAGCCGCATCACCGAGTTGTATGCGTCCGACACCTCGACGCCGTCCAGCGGCGCGTACGAGCCCTCATACACCGTCTCGCTGACGCTGGCGTCGAAGAACAGGCTTAGGAACACTCCGGTGAGGACGAGAACCACGAAGCAATAGAGCGCGATCTCTCCCAGCATGAACGACCAGTGGTCCGGGAAGACCTTGTTCAACGCCTCCTCGGTGAAGGCCGAGGCACCGAGCCGGTCGTCTATCCAGCGCGCGAGCTTCTTAAGCACGGCCTCTGCTCCAGAACCCCGGCCCGATCGGCTCGGGAAAATCGCCCAGCGCGACCAAGAAACCTGCGTCGTCGGTCGCGATCGGCAGTTGGGGCAGGGGCCTCGTCGCCGGGCCGTCGGTGGGCTCGGCGCCCTGCAGCACCGCGAAGGCCGACTGATGGCAGGGGCAAAACAGCTCCTTCGTGTCGGCCTGGTAGAGGCCGACGGGGCAGCCCGCGTGAGTACATACCTTCGAGAACGCCACGTAGTTCTCGAACGAGTAGTCATCCGGACCGGGAGGATCTACATCGGGCGGCAGATGGATCAACAACGTCTGCGCGTCCGCCGCGTCTGTGTGCCCCTCAGGGAATACCGTCAGCACTCCGTTGACGGCAACGTCCTCGGGGCGCACGGGAACTCCGTCCTGCCCGACGACCCGGACGCCCTCCCCCCAGGGGGTTGTGAACAGCGAGCGACCGGGGCGCGTACCGAGCGAACGGATCGGGAACAGCGCGGCGAGCCCCAGCGCCGCGAACGCGGCGGCAAGCGCCTTGACCAGGAAGCTACGCCGCTGGAGCTGCTCGGCCCCCGTCTCGAAGGCCTCCGCCGCGTCCGCCCGGTCCACGGTCTCCGACGGCACGACGTCGCGCTCCTCGACGAACGGGCCGGACGGCATCAGCTCCTTGCCCCACAGCACCAGCCCGATCGAAAGGCCGCCGAGAGCGACGCCGAGCAGAACGCCCTCGACCTGGGGCTGTCCGCCCAGCGCGTACACGACCGTGAGCGCGAGCGATCCGGCGGCGCTGGCCACGAGGCTGAGACCGATCCACCGGCCGCGACCGTTCACTGCTCACTCCTCGTCGTCCCGATCCACCGGATCAGCAGGAGCAGCGCGCCCAGGCCTACGATCCACGCAACCGCGCCCTCGGTGACGGGCCCGACCCCGCCCAGGTCCGCTCCACCACGTTCGTCGGGATCCTGCAGGTAGACCACGTAGCGCACGATCGCGTCGACCTCGGCGTCGTCGAACGTCTCCTCCCCGAACACCGGCATCGTTCCCGGTCCGACGACCATCGCCTCCGCGATCTCGGTAGGCGAGGATTCGCGGATCGAAGGCGCGATGATGCCCGATCGCGCCGCGACCTCGCCTTCGACTTCGCCCGGACGTCCCGTCGTCAGAGCTCCGCCGATGCCGGTCGTGGAGTGACAGGCCGCACAGTTCTCCTGATAAAGCCCGAGTCCAAGCGACAGCTCCCCGCCCTCGGGATCCACCTCGGGGGTGACCGGTCCCTCGCCGCCCAGGCTCGTTACGAAGGCGACAATGTCCTCTATCTCCCCTTCGGTGTAGATGGGATCCCTGCGCGTCACGCGATCGAGAGGTTCGTTGATCGGCATGCGCCCCGTCGAGAGCATGAAATGGGTGAAGGCCTCACCGTTGGTTCCGCTGATGAGATCGGGACCCCGCGTGGTGCCCTCTCCCCCGCTTCCGTGGCACCACGCGCAATCGCGCATGTAGAGGTCACGCCCCCGGCTCAGCCCGGCAGGCTCCTCGCGCGCGGGTTGCCGAAACGGTTCCGTGCGCCCACCTACGTAAGAG
>JBOGWZ010000027.1:0-10941 GCA_050694075.1 Actinomycetota bacterium
CGAGGACGTTGCCGACCTCGTGCTCGCGCGCGAACTCGCGCCAAGGATCCTCTTGCGTCGCCTTCAACGACAGCGACACGCGCTCTCGCTCCAGATCTACGTCCAGAACCTCGACCTCGACGTCCTGACCCACCTCGACTACCTCGCTCGGATGGTCGACGTGCTTCCAGGAGAGCTCGCTCACGTGCACGAGGCCATCCACGCCCCCCAGATCGACGAACGCACCGAAGTTGACGATCGACGAGACGCTGCCCTTGCGGATCTCGCCCTTCTGCAGTGACGTCAGGAATTCCTGACGTTGCTCGGCCTGAGATTCTTCGAGGAACTTCCGCCGGGAAAGCACGACGTTGTTGCGGTTCTTGTCGAGCTCGATGATGCGGCACTCGAGCTCCTTGCCGACGTAAGGATGAAGATCCCGGACTCGGCGCATCTCGACGAGCGACGCCGGGAGGAACCCTCGGAGCCCGATGTCGAGTATGAGTCCGCCCTTGACGACCTCGATCACAGGACCCTTTACGGTGCCATCCTGTGACTTGATCTCTTCGATCCTGCCCCACGCCCGCTCGTACTGAGCGCGCTTCTTGGAGAGGATCAACCGCCCCTCGGCGTCCTCCTTCTGGAGAACCAGGGCCTCGATCTCGTCGCCGAGCGCGACCTCCTCACTCGGGTTGACGTCGTTGCGTATCGAGAGCTCGCGGGACGGGATCACGCCCTCGGATTTGTAGCCGATGTCGAGCAGGACCTCGTCCTTCTCGATCTTCACCACTGTCCCGGTGACGATGTCGCCCTCGTCGAAGGGCTTGATCGTCTCCTCGATGGCGGCCATCAGGGCCTCGTGGGAATCGCCGACGTCGTTCTCGACGATGACTCCACCGGCGAAGGTCTCGCCGGAGGTAGAGGGGGCGGTGCGGGTGATGACGCCTCCGCTGCCGTCGGACAGCGTGGGCTCCTCCGAAGCTTTGGCAGCTTCGTCCTGCGATCGACTCATTTACAGACGACTTCCTTCCCTACGTAAATTTGCCCCCTGCGGGGGCGCCGGTCAGTATATGCGCAGGTAAGGGGGCCCCTCAAACCGCGTTACTTCGCGTCGGCCCAGCTCGCGCCGAAGGAAACGTCGACCTCGAGCGGCACCTTCAGCTCACACACGCCGACCATCTCCCGCCGCACGAGCTCGGCCGCGGCGTCCTTCTCGTCCTCGGGGGTCTCGAACACGAGCTCGTCGTGAACCGTAAGGATCATCTTCGTGCGGAGTCCTTCCTCAGTAAGGGCCCGATCGACGTTGATCATCGCCAGCTTGATGATGTCGGCCGCCGAGCCCTGGATGGGGGACGCCAGCGCCCTACGTTCGCCGATCGCCCGGATGCGTGGGTTCCCACTGCCCAACTCGCCGATGAGGGTTCGTCGGCCGAACATCGTCGTTGTGTAGCCATCGGCGTATGCGCGGGTGACGTTGGAATCGAGGTAAGCCTTGACCCCCGCGAATTGCTTGAAGTAAGCGTCCATGATCTCCTCGGCCTCGGCCACCGGAACGTTGAGTCGCTCCGCCAGGCCGGGCGCCGCCATCCCGTATTGAAGGCCGAAGTTGATCATCTTTGCCGCCGAGCGATGACTGACTTGGAGCTTGCTCGGATCGAGGGCAAAGACACGCGTGGCCGTCGCGGTGTGCACGTCCTCCTTCTTCTTAAAGACTTCGAGAAGGATCGGGTCTTCGGACAGGTGCGCCATGACGCGGAGCTCGACTTGCGAGTAATCGACCGATAGGAGAACGTGTCCCTCCTCAGGGATGAAGGCGCGCCGGATCTGCCGCCCCACCTCCGTACGGACGGGGATGTTCTGCAGGTTGGGGTTGGTCGAAGAGATACGTCCCGTCGCCGTGGCAGTCTGTTCGTAGGTGGTATGCACACGCCCATCGTTGGGATCGACCAGCGGCGGCAGCGCGTCGACGTAGGTGTTCTTGAGCTTCGCGACCTCCCGGTACTCGAGAAGCTTCGGCACGAACGGGTGCTGATCGACCAGTTGCCGCAGGGCGCGGACGTCGGTAGAGAGCCCCGTCTTCGTCCGTCGTGTCGTCTTCAGTTCGAGCTTCTCGTAGAGCAGGAGACGAAGTTGGGGAGGAGAACCGAGGTTGAGCCTCTCCCCCGCCAGCTCGTAGCACTCCGCCTCGAGCTCCCCGATCCGCTTGTCGAGGTCGCGGGCGACCTCGGAGAGATAGTCCAGGTCGATCTTCACTCCCTCGCGCTCCATGCGCGCGAGGACGCCGATGAGCGGATGCTCCACCTTGCGATAGAGCTCCTCCATCCCCAGTCGTTTGAGCTCACCCTCGAGAGGGTCGGCGGACTCGGCAACTGCGAGCGCGCGCACGCACGCGTCCTCCGCCTCGCCCGGATCCACTTCCGTCTCGAGTTCGAGCGATCCCTGCGCGCTCTCCTCGGGACGTTCGACGGGTTGAGCCGCTTTGAGCTCCCGGCCGCTGAAACGGCGCGCAAGCTCCTCGAGCGGATAACCCGATTCGCCGGGGTCCAACAAGTACGCGGCGATAAGCGTGTCCAGTCGCAGACCCTCGAGAGGGACCCCCAAAGCCTCGAGCGCCAAAAGCGCGGGACGCGCTCCGTGCACGACCTTCGTCACCTTCGTGTTCGAGAGCACATCGGTCAGCGCCGCCGAGACCTCCGCGGCGGCGAGTCCGTGGGGGCCGAGCGCGACGAACGCGACCTCGCCGTCCCATGCGAACGCGATCGAACGAGGCGTCCCTCGAGGCGAAGCCGCGATGACGTCGATAGCGAGATCCTTGGCGCGTCCGAGCCGTCGCGCGAGCTCGGCGATGGCCTTTTCGTCGGAGACGATGGCAACGTCGAGCTCGAACGGCGCGCCCTCTCCCTCGGCGGCCTCCGGCAGGTCGGCCAGCAATCGCTCGAGCAATGTGCGAAATTCGAGGGAGCCGAACAGGTCTCGAAGCTCGTCGAGGTCCCACGCCCCCATCTTCAGGTCGTCGAGCTCGACCCCCTCGAGTGGCACCTCGGCGAGGACCGTGAGCTTCTTGTTCAGCGCCACCTGTTCGGCAGACGCGGCGAGATTCGCGGCCAACTTCGGTGTCTGCTCGGACGCGTGGGCGCAGGCCTCCTCGGCGCTGCCGTATGTCTGGATCAGCTTTGCGGCGGTCTTCGTACCCACTCCCGGAACCCCTGGGAGGTTGTCGGACGGATCGCCCTCGAGGGCCTTGAGGTCGATGTACTTCTCCGGCGGGATCCCGTAACGCTCCTCCACCGCCTTCGGGTCCATCTCGACGATGTCGGAGATGCCCCTCCGGTTGTAGAGCACGTGGATGTTGTCGTTGGCGAGCTGGAAGAAATCCCGGTCACCGGTCACGATGCGCACGTCGCATCCCTGGGCCTCTCCTCGACGAGCGAGGTAGGCGATGATGTCGTCGGCCTCGTGCCCGGCGAGCTCGAAGACGGGCATCTGAACGACCCGGAGCACTTCCCGGATCAGCGGCAGCTGGGGGCCGAACGTCGCCGGGGCCTCGGTGCGGGTGGCCTTGTAATCGGCGAACTGCTCGGTGCGCTCCAGCGGCTCCCCCATGTCGAAGCAACACGCGATGTAATCCGGCTTCTGCTCCTGGAGGACCTTGATCAGCATCGACGTGAACCCGTAGACCGCGTTCGTGTGCGTGCCGTCGGAGGTCTGCAGGTCCTCGGGCAGCGCATAGAAGGCCCGGAAGGCAAGGTTGTGTCCGTCCAGGAGAAGAATCAGTGGGCGTTTGGAGGTCTTGGCGGAGGGCATCCGCGGTCAGCCTACAATCCGCTACATGGCGATCTCCCCGGACCTGCACGGTCTGAACCCGGCCTCGAAGGAGTACCTCGAGGCCATCTACGAGCTGGAGGAAGAAGGCCAGCGCATCATGCAGGCGCGCATCGGCGAGCGCCTGGGGCTCGCCGCCGCGACGGTGTCGGAGGGGATCAAGCGTCTCGTCTCCGAGGGATACGTCACGGTCTCGGGACGGGACATCACTCTGACGACTGACGGCCGCGAAGTCGCGGAGACGCTGGTGCGGCGTCACCGGCTCGCCGAGCGCATGCTGACCGACATCCTCGGGATCCCCTGGCACCTGTGCCACCACCAGGCCGAGGACTGGGAGAAGGTCATGACGCCCGAGGTCGAGCAGGCGATCCTCTCGAAGCTGGAGGGGGACGCGACCTGCCCCCACGGCAACCCGATCCCCGGGGCCGCCTCGGCGATCCCGTGGAGCGAGCTGAAACCGGTGGCGCAGATGGAGCTCGGAGAGACGGCGCGGCTCGTGCGCCTGCTCGAGGACGTCGAGCTCGACACCGACGTGCTCAAGTACCTGGAAGATCACCACCTGCTGCCCGGCCGCGACGTGACGCTGGTCGAGGTCGCGCCCGACGGGACGCGCACGTTCGAGGTCGACGGCGGGACGGTGGCCCTGGGCCAGCGGCTCTCCGACAACCTCTGGGTGCTGCCCTAGCAGCCGACTACTCGGCGCGGCCGCGCCCGCCGAGCTCCTTGTCCAGGAAGAAGAGCGCGTCGCCCCGGTCGCCGATCCGCCTCAAGTTGTCCACGATCTGGCCGACCATTTTCTCCTCCTCTACCTGTTCGGTGGCGAACCAGTCGAGCCACGCCTGGGCCGCGTAGTCCTGTTCTTCCTCCACCAGTGAGTAGAGCTTGTGTATCGACTGGGTCACGGCGCGCTCGTGCTCGAGCGCGGTCTCGAATACTTGAAGAACCGACGAGAACTTCTGCTGGGGCTGGTCGAGAGTCTTGAGATCCACGCGCCCGTCTCGGTCGGTGATGAACGTGTAGAAGCGCATCGCGTGGTCCAGCTCCTCCTGCCACTGTGCCCGGAGCCACTCGGCGAAGCCGGGAAGGCTGATCGTTTCGCAGTAGGCGCTCATCGCGAGGTACTCGTAGGCCGACTGCAGCTCCACGGCGAGCTGATCGTTCATCGCTCCCTCGACCTTTTTCGTCAGCATCGTTTGCTCCCTTCATCAGCGCTCGATAACGGTGTTTACATTGTGACGAATCCATTCGCGACGCGCGGTCTGGCCCTCCGCATGAGGGCCGGACGGTATCCCAAACAGAAATGTTGCGGACGTGCTTATGCGGGCTCGACCGAGGCCGAGCGCGCCGGCGCGACGGCCGGCACCTTCCGCGTCTGAGCGAGGAATGCCGTCCCCACCGGGATCAGGTATGCGAGATAGACGAGGACCATCTCGATCGAAGGCTCCGGTGACCACCCGAACAGACCTCCGAGGAACTCCCCGACCGTGCTCTCGTCGGGGTTGAGCACGCTCACCTCGGTCAGATCCCAGGCGTGCTCGTTGGCGGTGCCGAACACCGCTGCTTCCTGGAACTCGTGGACTCCCTTCGCCAGCAACCCGGCCGCGAAGAGAACGATGAGCACCCCGGTCACTCGGAAGAACAAGCGTAGGTTCACCTTCCGGCTACCGCGATACACGAGGTAGCCGATCGCGACGGCGACCACCAGACCGATCACCCCTCCGACGAGCTGTGACGCGCTCGACTCGGCGCCGACGCTTGCAGACAAGAGGAACAGCGCCGTCTCGAGCCCCTCGCGCAGCACCGCGACGCCGGCGATCGCGGCCAATGCGAAAGTGGAGCCACCGATCAACGCCTCGTCGACCTTGGCGTGGAGCTGGTTCTTGATGTGTCGGGCCTGCCGGGCCATCCAGAAGATCATCCACGTGAGGACCCCGGCGGCCACAAAGGCGATCACGCCCTCGGTGATCTCCTCGGCGCGGCCCTCGAGCTCCCCGACCGCGCCGAAGACCACGGCCCCCACCGCGATCGAGATGGCCACGGCCGCGCCGGTGCCGAGCCATACCGATCCGAAATCGCGCTCGCGCCCCAAACGCTTGAGATAGGCGAGGACGATGGCGACGATCAGTGCGGCCTCGAGCCCTTCCCTCAGGGTGATAAGAAGCGAGCTGCCCACCGGGAACCTCCTTGTTAGGGCATCCTTATAAGGCAGCTTAGGCATACCGAACGTCCTTCCTTCTGTCAAACGCAGGAAGCGTCACGGTCGTTGACACCCCAGGGGCGGGCTCTGATAGCGTCCGGTCAGCACCGATGAGCAAGGGCGCTCCGCACACGCGGGGCGCCTTTTTTCGTACCCCGGGGAGGACATGAGCATCTACGACCCACGGCGAGCCGAGCGGGACGCCTGCGGGATCGGTTTCGTGGCCGACGGCCGCGGCCGGCCGTCGCGGGCGATCGTCGACGCGGCCCTCGAGGCGCTGTGTCGCGTGCGCCATCGGGGAGCGGTCGCGGCCGACGCCCTCACGGGGGACGGCGCCGGGCTGCTGCTCCCGGTCCCCCGCCCCCTGCTCGAGGCCCACGCTCGGGACGCCGACCGCGTGGGGCTCGCGATGGCGTTCCTCGACCCGAACGATCCGTCCTCGGGACGGTCCGCCCTGGAACGTGCCTGCGCGGACGAGGGCGTGGAAGTCGTCGGCTGGCGCGTCGTCCCGATCGACGAGAGCGCTCTCGGCGACGGCGCCCGGGCCATGCTCCCTTCGATCGAACAGGCGGTGCTGCTGCGTCCCCTCGGCGTCGACGCCGACGAGGGTGAGCGACGGGCGTTCCGGGCGCGCCGCCGCGCCGAGCGCGCCGCGCGCGCCGAGGGCTCGCGCCTCTACCTCGCGTCGATGTCGTTCCGCACCGTCACATACAAGGCGCTGTGCGCGGCCGATCAGCTCGCGTCCTTCTATCCCGATCTCACCGACGGGCGCTTCGAAGCGTGGTTCGCGCTGTTCCACCAGCGCTACTCGACCAACACGACGCCCACCTGGGAGCGCGCCCAACCGTTCCGGTTCCTCGCGCACAACGGAGAGATCAATACGATCCGCGGCAACGTCGCGCAGCTCCGGGCGCGGGAGGGCCGACTCGGTTCATCCGACATCGCGCCCGAGGACCTGCTACGACCGGTGGTGGACGTGGACGGCTCGGACTCGGGGATCCTCGACGAGGCACTCGAGCTCTTGGTGCGCGGAGGTCGCGACCTCCGTCACGCCGCGGCGATGCTGATCCCCGCCGCGTGGGAGGACGTCACGGGAGTGGACCAGGAGGTACGCGACTTCTTCCGATATCACGCGTGCCTGCTCGAGCCGTGGGACGGTCCGGCGGCACTCGTGTTCTCGGACGGAGAGTGGGTGGCCGCGGCTCTGGATCGCAACGGCCTGCGGCCACTGCGCGTAAGCGTCTGTGACGACGGGCTGGTCGCATGCGCGTCCGAGGCGGGGGCCGTCGCGACGCGCGGTCACGGTCGCGTCCGCCGTCTCAAGATCGGGCCGGGCCAAGCGTTCTGCGTGGATCCCTCGGAGGGCGGCGTAATCGAGGACGCTGGCATCAAGACCCGTCTGGCGCGGCGGCGGCCCTACGGCGACTGGCTCGCTGAGCACGTCGTGGAGTCGTCCGTGGGAACGCCGATCGCGCGGGCGTCCGGCGATGTCGTGAGCCGCCAGGTGGCGGCAGGTTACGCGAAAGAAGAGTTCACGGTCGTGATCCGTCCTATGGGCACGGACGCGCACGAACCGACCTCCTCCATGGGAGACGACACCGCGCAGCCGCCGCTCGCCGCGCACGCCAGAGTGGTCTTCAACTTCCTCAAGCAGCGCTTCGCGCAGGTAACCAACCCTCCGATCGACCACCTGCGAGAGCGTCACGTGATGTCGATCAGCACGCGGCTCGGGCCCCGCGCCCCACTCCTGCAGGAGAACCCCGACGCCGCCGCGCTGCGCGAGTACCCGTCGTTCCTGCTGTTCCCCTCTGCCCTCGACGACCTCGCCTCCCTCGGGGCCGTCGTTCTCGACGCGACTTTCGACGTGGTGGACGGGCCCGACGGGCTCGAGGCGGCGGTGCACCGGATCGCCGCCGAGGCCGACGTCGCAGCGCGATCGGGCGCTCCCTACGTGATCGTGTCGGACCGTGCCGCGGGACCGGAGCGCGTGGCGATCCCCTCGGCGCTTGCGGCCGGAGCTGTCCACCACCAACTTCTCGCGGCCGATCTCCGCTCGCTGGTTAGCGTCGTGGTCGAGTGCGACGACGCGCGCGAGACCCATCACGTCGCGTGCCTGTTGACCAACGGCGCAGACGCGGTGTGCCCGCGCCTGGTGCTCGAGTCCCTGTGCAACCTTGCCGGACGGGGGCGTCTCGGCGGCGACGTCCCGGGCGACGAGGCACAGCGCAACTTCTTCGCGGCGATCGAGGACGGGCTGCTGAAGGTGATGTCGAAGATGGGCATCTCGACCCTGGACTCATATCGCGGCGCGCAGATCATCGAGGCGATCGGCCTCGGCTCCGACGTGATCGCGACGTGCTTCACCGGCGTGGCGTCGGTGCTCGGCGGGTTGTCGTTCGTGGAGCTCGGGGCCGACGCGGTCCTGCGCCACGTTTCCGCATACGGGTCGAAGCCGGCGCTCGTCAATACCGGCTTCATCAAGCACAAGAGCGGCGGCGAGTACCACGCCACGAACCCCGAGGTCGTGGATGCGCTCCACGACAGCGTTGGGTACATAGACAAGGACAAGAAGGCGGCCCACCAGCTTCAGCGCGCGGTTAAAGGCGACGGCTCCGCCTACGAGCGCTTCAGGGTGCTCGTCAACGACCGCCCGCCGACCGAGCCGCGCGACCTCCTCGAGATGGTCCCGGCCTCCTCCCCCATCCCGATCCAGGAGGTCGAGCCGGCCACCGAGATCCTCCGGCGGTTCTCGACCGGCGCCATGAGCCACGGCGCGCTGTCGGCGGAGGCGCACGAGACGATCTCGATCGCGTTGAACCAGGTCGGCGGAAAGGCCAACACAGGTGAGGGCGGCGAGGCCCCCGAGCGCTACCGGGACGACCGCAACAGCGCGATCAAGCAGGTCGCATCGGGCCGCTTCGGGGTGACGCCCGAGTACCTCGCGTTCGCCTCCGAGCTCCAGATAAAGATGGCGCAGGGATCCAAGCCGGGCGAGGGCGGCCAGCTCCCCGGAAAGAAAGTGTCGGTCGAGATCGCCCGCCTGCGGCACACCGTTCCCGGTGTCGCGCTGATATCGCCCCCGCCTCATCACGACATCTACTCGATCGAGGACCTCGCGCAGCTGATCTTCGACCTGAAGCAGGCGAACCCACGCGCAGCGGTATCGGTGAAGCTGGTGGCGTCGGAGGGCGTCGGCACGATAGCTGCCGGAGTGGTGAAGGGGCTCGCCGACGTCGTGCACATCGCGGGGGCCGATGGGGGGACCGGCGCGTCTCCCCTGTCCTCGATCAAGAACGCGGGAATGCCCTGGGAGATCGGCCTCGCCGACGCTCAGGCCGCCCTCGTGCACAACGGGCTGCGCGGGCGCGCGCGCCTCCGGGTGGACGGAGGCATGAAGACGGGGCGGGACGTGGTCGTGGCCTCGCTTATGGGCGCCGACGAGTTCTCGTTCGGGACGGCCGCCCTCATCGCCGAGGGTTGCATCCTCGTGCGTACGTGTCACCGCAACACATGCCCGGTGGGCATCGCCACACAGGATCCGGAGCTACGGAAGAAGTTCGCGGGCACGCCCGAGATGGTGGCGCGCTACCTTGCGCTCGTGGCGGAGGAGGTCAGGGCGCTGCTGGCCTCGCTCGGTCTGGACAGCCTCAGTCACGCGATCGGGCGCACGGATCTTCTGCGTCCGAGACGCACCGGAGATGCGCGGGCCGACTCCCTCGACGTGACCCCGCTTCTGGTCGATCCCGCCGACGCGGAGCGCGCCTTCACCGGTTCCCTCGCCATCCAGCGGCCACGCTCCGAGCTCGGGGACCGTCTCTACGAGGACGCGATGGCGGCCCTGCGCGAGGAGCGTCCTGCCGACCTGAGCTACCACATAGGAACCTCCGATCGCACGGTCGGAGCGCGGCTCGGGTGCGCGATCGGCCACGAGCTCGGTGGCTTGCGCGCGCCCGCTCCCGTGCGCGTCGCGTTCGAGGGCGAGGCCGGTCAGAGCTTCGGGGCCTTCCTATCGGAGGGCATCGAACTCACACTCACGGGCGAGGCCAACGACTACGTGGGAAAAGGTATGGCCGGGGGGCGCATCGCGATAAGGCCTCCCTCCAACGACGCCGGCGAGCCCTATCTCGTCGGCAACACGGTGCTCTACGGTGCCACCGGTGGCCGGCTCTACGTCGCCGGGCGCGCCGGCGAACGCTTCGCCGTGCGCAACTCCGGCGCGGTCGCGGTCGTAGAGGGGGCCGGCGACCACGCGTGCGAATACATGACCTCGGGGGCCGTCGTGATCCTGGGCCCGACCGGGCGCAACCTGGGGGCCGGGATGAGCGGAGGCGAGGCGTACGTCTACGACGTCGACGGCGACCTCGATGTGCGGATCAACCCGCAGCTCGTCGCGGCGTACGACCCAACCGCCGGTCAGCTCGAATCCCTGCGACGCGTGATCGCGCGGCATCTCGAGTACACGGGCTCGACCGTGGCGCGGGACATCCTCAACGACTGGGAGAACGCGTCGTCATCATTCAAGCGAGTGGCGCCGGTCGCCGAGGTGGCGCGGCTCGAGGCCCTGTTCGAGGGCACCGCCGCGGCCGCCGCCTAGCTTTGTTCGCTTCCACGCGCGCATGTGTCCTATGGAAGCGAACAAAGCGCGCGGGCTCGTCTGAAGACGGCGTCCGTCATCGCCTCCGTCAGCTTCCCTGTGAACGTGTTCTGCTGGCTCGGGTGGTAACACCCGAGCAGCACGCGGCCACCCAGGGCGGCCTCGGCGCCATGGCTAAAGCGTGGCTTGGGCCGCACGCGCTCTCCTGTGAGCTCGGCGTGAGCCCGCAGAGCCGCGTCCCACGCGAGCGACCCCAACGCCACGATCGCCTTCACCGCGGACAGGATGCGCAGCTCTCGCACGAGATAGGGGAGGCAGTTGTCTCGCTCCTCAGGCGTCGGGCGGTTGCCGG
>JBOGWZ010000028.1:0-10712 GCA_050694075.1 Actinomycetota bacterium
GGCCGGAGGCTTGTCGCTAACCGGCGTGATCACTAAGGTGGTGGAATGGCTACAGAACCCGCCCCCGGGGCGCTCGCCCGGGTCCAGGAGTTCGTGAACAGCCTCGACGTCGAGGGCGGAGCCGACCGCTTCGGCGATCCGGAGGCGCTGAGTGCCTGGTTCGCGCAGCGAGGCCTCCTCGCGATCGGCGAGCCCGTGACCGAATCCGATCTCGGCCGGGCCGCGGAGGTCCGCGAGGCGCTGCGCTCACTGCTCTTTGCCAACAATGGAGAGCCGCTCGACGGGGCCGCCGTCCACACCCTCAACGCCGCGTCTCGCAACGCTCGGCTCTTGGTGCGCTTCGACGACGACGGTGGCAGCCACCTCCAGCCCGATGCATCCGGGGTCGACGGTGCGCTGGGGCGGCTGCTCTCGATCGTGTTCGCCTCGATGGAAGAGGGAACGTGGCAGCGCCTCAAGGCCTGCCGTTCGGACACGTGCATGTGGGCGTACTACGACCACTCCAAGAACCGCTCGAAGGCGTGGTGCTCGATGGCGGTGTGCGGTAACCGGGCCAAGGCGCGCACCTACCGGGAGCGTCACAAGGAGGAGACGCGCTGAGCGCGGCCGCCCTAACGGTCAAGGCGGTCACCCCCCGCCGCTGGGACGATCTCGTCGAACTGTTCGGCGAGCGAGACGCCTACTCGGGATGCTGGTGCATGTGGTTCCGAGTGAGCTCCAAGGAGTTCTCGACCAACGGGAACCGCGGCAACAGGCGCGCGCTCGAGGAGCTCGTCGAGTCGGGACGCCGGCCGGGGCTTCTCGGATACATCGGCGGCACTCCGGTGGGATGGGTATCGGTGGCGCCCCGCTCGGAGTTCGGGCGTGTCGAGCGCTCCCCCATCCTCAAGCCCGTCGACCAGGAGAAGGTGTGGGCGATCGTGTGCTTCTACATCGACCGTCACCACCGCGGCAACGGAGTCGCCTCGAAGTTGTTGCGCGCTGCCGTCGACTACGCGGCCGCAAGGGGGGCCCGCGTCATCGAGGGCTATCCGATCGACGTCCAGAAGAGGAAGTCTGTGGCTTCCGCCGAGCTCTTCGTGGGCACGGTCGACATGTTCGCCGGCGCGGGTTTCGTCGAAGTGGAGCGCCGTTCCCCCACCCGACCGATCATGCGTTACCGCGTCTGATGCTGATGACTTGCATCTCAGCCACCTATGCGGTGGCTCACGTGCAACTCGGCAACCGCTAGAGGACTGTGACGGGGATCGCTCCTGCGTCGCGCGCCGCCTTGTCCGACGCGCCGGGCAACTCGGCAACAGGGCGATAGACGACTCCGTCGGGATCGATACCGAGGGCGCGAGCGTCGTCGTCGGCGAGGTGCTCGATCAAGGTCTTCGATGCGATCGCGCTCCCATCGCGCACCGATTCCTGCATGCGCGCGCACTCGTTGACCTGGTCGCCGAGGGCCGTGACCTCGAGGCGGCCCCCGGTCACGAGCTGTCCGATGTAGAGCGTTCCTCCCCAGTGGACGGCGACGTTCACGAGGCAGTCGCGGGGGTCGAAGAGCCCGGTCTCCTCGGCGATCTCCTTCGCCGCCCTGTCCGCGGCCTCAGAGATCTCGCGAGCGCTCTCGATCGCCGCGCGCGCCGCCGCCGACGAGGAACCGAGGTCGTCCGCCAGGAAGAACGCCGTGACCCCGTCACCCGCGTGCTTGCCGACGATGCCTTCGTGACGCACCACCACCTCGTCGATCGCCGTCGTGATCGCTCGGACCAGGCGGAAGTAGCCGCCCGAGGGCAGACGGCGGGACAGACCAAAGGATTCCTGGAGATCGGCGAACAGGATCGCGGCCTGTCTGCGCCCCGGTTCCACGAGCCGGGCCATGCGCGTGAACATGCCTTCGTCTCCGCGCGCCACGAACGCCAGCACGTGCGCCGGAAGCGCCGACGCGTACAGGAACACGGTTCCGACGAGATCGCCGGATCCGTCCCGGACCCGCACCGCGTTCTCCACGATCTCGAGCGGCGGCAGATCGCCGAGCAGCACGTCCATCTTCTCCGTCCACACGAGCGGGGGCTCGACCGGCTCCATGTGGGCAAAGGCCTCGAAGTCGGCGTCCGCGGCCGCCTGCGGCGCGTTTGCCTCCTCCGTCCAGCTCGCCGCCGCCTCCCGGAAGATCTCCTCGAGTCGCTGCACGCCGCCGGGGGTGTCCTTTATCAGGATCGGGAAATGATCGACCAGCATCCTCATCTGCGTTTCGGGCGTGATCGCCAGACACCACGTGTCGCTGAGGTAGGCCTCCAGCATGTGCTTCCCGATCCCGAGCGCGTCCGGGTCCGTCTCGCCGAGGACGATCTTCATCTCGTCCGAGATCCAGACAAGAGTCCACTCGGCGTCGCATATCACCGCAGCGGAGCGCGTGGTTTTCAGAGCCTCGGCGATCTCGGCGAGCCGAGGATCGCGCGGCTTCCCGCTCACAACGCCACCTCGGCGAGCACGTCGTCGGAGATGTCGAAGTTCGCGAAGACCTCCTGCACGTCGTCGAGCTCCTCGAGGGCATCCATCAGACCGAGAACCTTCTTGGCGTCGCCCCTGTCGACCGGCACCGTGCTCTTCGGAACCTGGGTGAGCTCGGCCGACTCGACCTCGACACCGGCCCCCTCGAGCGCCTCCCCGACGGGCTTCCAGGCCTCCGGTGGAGTGACGACCTCGACGCTCTGCTCGGAGGAGCGCACGTCCTCCGCTCCGGCGTCGACCGCGAGAAGGAACACGTCCTCCTCAGAGGCGCTCGCGCGCTTCACGATCACGATCCCCTTGGGCTCGAACATCCACGCGACCGCGCCCGGCTCCGCGAGCTTCCCGCCACTACCGGTGAAAGCCCTGCGCACGTCCTGCGCGGCCCGATTGCGATTGTTCGTCAGACACCGCACGAGGACCGCCACCCCCCCGGGGCCGTAGCCCTCGTAGGTGACTTCCTCGTAGGCCTCCCCCTCGACCTCCCCCGTGCCGCGCCTCATCGCGCGCTCGATGTTCTCCATGGGGACCGAGCTATCCCTGGCCTTGTCGACCGCAGAAGCGAGGGTGGGGTTGGCGTCGACGCTGCCTCCGCCCTCGCGCGCTGCGACCTCGACGGCGCGGAGAAGCTTCGCCCAGAGCCTGGATCGCTGAGCGTCGGTCGCAGCCTTTTTCCGTTTTATGGTCGACCACTTCGAGTGACCCGACATCAGTGCACCTACCCCACCATCTCCAGAAAGAGCTCGTGTATGCGGGGATCGCCGGACATCTCCGGATGGAAGGTGGACGCGAGCAGCTTCCCCTGCCTCACCAGCACCGGCCGGTCATCACACACGGCCAGCACTTCCACTGCGTCGCCCGCGGCCCGTATCACCGGGGCGCGGATGAACACCGCCCGGAACCTTTCGTCGAACCCACCGACCCGGAGGTCTGCCTCGAACGAATCCACCTGACGTCCGTAGGCGTTCCGCTCGACGGCGACGTCCATGAGCTCGAGGCGGTTCGGTGCAGGTTCTGGACCGGTGATCTCTCTCGCCATGAGGATCGCCCCCGCGCACGTCCCGTAAACGGGCATCCCGTGCGCGGCGCGCTCCCTCACAGGTTGCAGCAGCGCGTAGCGTTCGAGGAGCTTGCCGATCGTCGTGGATTCACCGCCGGGAAGGATCAGGGCATCGACCGACGCGAGCTCTTCGGCGTGCTTCACGATCACCGAGGTCGCCCCGACGCGCTCCAGCAGCGCGCAATGCTCGCGAACGTCTCCCTGAAGTCCCAGGACCCCGATCTTCATATCGTTCGGTGAACGGCTACCAGCCCCTTGCGGCCAGCCGCTCGCTCTCGGAAAGCTCGTTGACGTCGATACCGACCATCGGCTCGCCGAGGCCTCGGGAGACCTTGGCGAGGATGTCGGGCTCGCCGAAGTATGTCGTCGCCTCGACGATCGCCCGGGCGCGCGTCGCGGGGTCGCCGGACTTGAAGATGCCCGAGCCCACAAAGACGCCGTCCGCACCTAGCTGCATCATCATCGCCGCGTCGGCGGGGGTTGCGATGCCGCCGGCGGTGAAGAGCACGACCGGCAGCTTCCCGGCGGCCGCGACCTCGCGCACGAGGTCATAGGGCGCGCGCAGCTCCTTGGCCGCCGTCATCAGCTCCTCTGCCCCCAGAGTCGTGAGCCGCTTGATCTCGGACGCTATTGCTCGCATGTGGCGGACGGCCTCGACGACGTTGCCGGTCCCGGCCTCGCCCTTCGAGCGGATCATCGCCGCGCCCTCTCCGAGCCGTCTCAGCGCCTCGCCGAGATTCGTCGCCCCGCACACGAAGGGAACGGTGAATTCCCACTTGTTGACGTGGTGGGCCTCGTCGGCCGGCGTCAGGACCTCGGACTCGTCGACATAGTCCACCCCCAGCGCCTGGAGGACCTGGGCCTCGACGAAGTGCCCGATGCGGCACTTGGCCATGACCGGGATCGAGACGGACTCCATGATCTCGGTCACCTTCTCGGGGTCGGCCATGCGGGCGACGCCCCCCTGAGAGCGGATATCGGCGGGAACGCGCTCGAGCGCCATCACGGCGACGGCCCCGGCCTCCTCTGCGATCCGAGCCTGTTCGGCCGTGGTCACGTCCATGATCACGCCGCCCTTGAGCATCTCGGCCAGGCCGCGCTTCACACGTGAGGTTCCGTGCTCTTTCGAGGTGTCGACCATCAAAAGATGCTAGCAGCAGCTACTTGAAGTCGATCGCGCCCTTCCACGCCCCCTTCTTCGAGGGGACCAGCTCGATCCATGTCTCGCCCGGGGCGAACACCATTCGCTTACCCGACTTCGTCGTGAACACGGGAGTGGATCCCTCGTTCCCTATCCGCCAGCGGCCCTTCACGACCTTGCCGTCCCGAAACAGAAAGGCGCGTCCCTTGCCCACGAGCGCTATGTCCGGTGAGGGGTTGTTCGCGGAATCAACGATCGTGGGTGAGGGATTGACCTCGACCTCCTGCACGAGCACGTTCTCGACCGCGATCTGCCTGCCCGCCGCGGTCCTGAACGGAGCTCCTGCCTCGAAACGCCTCCACGACCCCTTCTCCCATCGGTATTCGATAGCGCTCGAGTTGTTGAAGCTCACTCGGAACGAACGCGTCCGGCTAGCCTTGCCGCCCTCGAGCTTCCCGAACTCGAAGACGGGTCGCGGTGGGTCAAGCTTGCGCTTCTTGACGACGGCGCGGAGCTTCGTTGTGTCGACGTAGAGATTGTGGACCTCGTAGATGCCCGGAGGCACCCGGAAGAACGCATCCTCCTCGTTGAGCTCGTTCAGCGCGATCACCTTCTTTTTGTTCAGCTCTCGCTCCACGATCGCGTTCGACCCCGAATAGGCGAGAACGCGCGTGTAGGGATGGGCGATCTTGGGGTCGTCGAACCGCGCGCTGCGGACGGGCCCGGCCTTCTCGGCATCGTCGCAGTGATAGATGGCCATGAAGCGCGTGATCCCACCCTCGACGATCTCCTCGACGACCACATCGGCGTTCTCGAGTCCGCTTTGCGGCCGGGCGGCCGGAGAGTTCTCGATCTTCACGGCGACGGCGGGGCGCTCGAAGTCGACGCCGCCGGGGGCCTTTCCCGTGAGCGGGCACGTTGGAGGCGGAGGCGGCGGCTCCGAGGGTGAGGACTGGACGACCGGTTCCGGCTCACCACTGCACGCCCCGAGGACCAAGGCGGCTCCCACAAGCAGCGCGAGGTAGCGTCTAACGCGCAAAGTCGAAGGATCCCTTCACGTCGCCCTCGTCCGACGGGACGAGCTCAATCCATACCGAACCCGCCGCGAACACCATCTCGTCGCCCGACCTCGTCTCGAACACCACCGGTCCCTCGATCTCCTCCCGGGTCCAACTCCCGCGGATCGCACGACCATCCCGGAACAGCACGGCCGGTCCCGAGCCCGTGACGTCCTCGATCTCGGTCGAGGGGTTGCCGGCGACGTCGACGATCGTCTCGGAGAGGTTGACGACGTGCTCCTCGATAAGGACGTTCTCGACCTCGAGCTGGTCACCAGATTCCATCATGAAAGGCTGTTCTCCCTCGAACCGGAGCCATCCGTCCCCGGACCATTCATAGCCGATCGTGTTCGACGGGTTGAAGTTGATCGTGATCGTTCCCGCCTTCCTCGAGCGTCCTTCCAGGTCGCCGAAGGCAAGGAGGTCGTCGGGGGGCGGATCGTCGTAGCTCTTTCGCCCCAACCTCCTCAGCGCCGATGAGTTCGCGTAGAGCGTGTGCTCGGACGAGATCCCGGGCCGTTCCACCCGCTGCAGCGCGTCGGTTCCGATAGCCACGTCCTCGTCGATGCTGACGATCTCGGCTTCCTCCAACGCCTGGACCACCGGGCGGTTGGCCCCCGAGTAGGCAAGTACGCGCGTGATCGGCGTCATGATCGCGGGGTCCACGATGCGCGCGCTGCGGACGGGTCCCACCTTGCTGGAGTCCGCGCAGTGGTAGATGGCCATGAAGCGCGTCACTCCTCCCTCGACGAGCTCCTCGTAGACGATCTCGGCCTCCTCCAGGCCGGACAGCGGATACGCCACCGCCGCGTTCTCGACCTTCACCGCGACCGCAGGACGTTCGATACGGGACTCGTTTCTGGGTTCGATGCCGCTCAGAGGGCAGGTCTCGGGCTCGATCAGCCCACCGAGGACCGGGAGGTCGCTCTTGTCGCTGAGGAGGAAGAAGGCGGCGACGGCGACGACCACGACGCCACCCCCGGCGGCCAGCAGCTTCGCTCTTCGTGACACGCGCTCGGCCTCCCTCCTCCTTCTATCTGTTCGGCGGGCACGAGCCGCCGTTGCGGCTTCGGGCACCCACGGCGAGGCGCGAAAAAGCGCCTATCACGGCGCGCACGGAGGCTATCACGCAGCGTTCGCCGGGCCGCGGAAATGGCGCTCAATCAGAGCTCCTCGAGAGCCCGCACGCGCGCCTCCGGCGCTTCGTGAGAGGGATGGTCGGCGACCAGGAACAACGGGGAGAAGCGTCCTCGGCGGGGCTCCGCCTTCCGGATCGCCGAGGCCAGAGCCGGCGGGTACCGCGTGAGCTCCGCGGCGGCCGCATCCTCCGGCACCCCGACCGTGGTGCCGGCACCGCCCAGCGCCCCGAACGCGCACCACCGCCCGGCCCCCCTCGTGGCTCCGTCGCGCAGCCGCACGATGCAATGGGCGATGACCGCTTCGAGCTCGGTGCGCGTGTACGACTCCAACAGAGACGCCGATAGCGCGAGCGTGGGCCCCGCCGCCCGACACACGAGGGCGTTCGGCCCGCCCCCATCCAGCACGTAGGCCCGCGGCGTTTCGGCGCCGGTGTCCGAGGCCACGCCGTTCAAGAGATTGACGACGCGCGGATGCTCGGTGGCGTTCAGCCGGCGGGCGCGGAACGAACGCAGGGCGAGCCGTCCCTGGACCCTCTCCCACGAGAGCCCGAGCCCTCCGACCAAGACTGCTGCGACGACCCCCGTCGCCGGCCCCCACACCACCCCCGCTCCGATCCCAAGCGCAACGATCACGACGCCCACGGTCGGTGGGATGGGCGGCGGTCCGGCTCGCGTCGGGGTGCTCCAACCGGCGACACGAGACGATGCTGCGGTCATTTGTAGACCGGCGCGGAGCGAAGCGCCGTCACGAACTCAGTTTCGTAGGTGCCGAACGCGCTGCGGAGCCTCATGCGTCCATCGGTCCGCACGACCGCCTTGGTACGGGGGTCGACCCACAGGGTGATGATCGACTCACCTTCGAAGTCGCCGCGGAACTGAGTCCTCGAGCCGAGCTGGAACGCATCCACCTCGCTCCTCCCCACCCTCATGCGGACCCTGCGCACGACCCTGATCTCGTAGGACCCCGAGACATCGTCCTTCCACGAGCCCGACCACTCCATCCCGACGCGGAGCGGGAACCGCAACGACTCGACCGGGGGCCTCGGGTGGTAGGTGTTCTGAAACTCGAACGCGCCGTAGCTGAACCGCGCGTGCACCTGCGTGATGAAGGCCGCGTCCCGCGCGAAGCGAATCGTGGTGCGCGAGAATCGGCTCTGCGACACCTGTGCCTCGCTCACGATGACCGCCGCTGCGTCGCTTCGTCGCTTCACGCTCGTGCGCACGCGCTGGGTGTCTGGAAGATCGCGCTCGTCGCAGGCACCGGACTGACAGAACCGCTCGGTGCCGTTCTGGTCGTAAACGTAGTCGCCGGCGGCCGGGAATAGGGCGACCCGGTCGCGGCCTCCCGCATCCTCGCGCGATGGGCCGGACCGTTCCCCGTCGGATCCGGGGGCGCGCTCCTTCCTCTCTCTCTTCTTGCCCTCTCTCGCCGAGCGGTCCCGGCTCCGCTTTCCGTACCTCTTCGCGCCGCCGTCCTCCGGAGGGCGCGCGCGTGGGGACGGCGCTTCCTCCGGCGCGCCGGCCGTTGGGGTCTGAGGGTCGCTACACCCCGCCGCCACGAGGGCCACGGACACGAGCACGACGACACGCCGGCGCAGGCTCATCCTCTATTCGTACCGCAGAGACTCGACGATCGGCGCACGCACCGCCAGGCGGCTGGGGAGCCACCCCGCCGCCGCGGCCAGCACGACCCCCCCGGCGATCGCCAACGCGATCTGGCCGAAGGGGATCTGGTAGGGAACGCGCCACGCGAACTGCGCCTCGAGCGTCTGGGTCATCGCGAAGCCCGCGAGGGTTCCCAGGATCGCCCCCGCCGCCCCTCCGATCAGCCCGATGCTCGAGGCCTCCAGGAGAACCTCGCGCGCGAGCTGGGATGAGCTCATTCCGACCGCACGCTCGAGCCCCATCTCCCACCTACGCTCGAATACCGCGGTGAACATTGTGTTCGCTATCACCAAAACCGCGACGATGAGAGCCGCAAGCTGTATACCTCGCCCAAGCGAGAACGTCCCTTCGACCGTGTCCAGGACGCGACCGATCAGGTCGCGCTGGGTGAATACACGTGCCGGCGCGTCCGTCCTCGCCACGAGACGTTCGAGTCTCATCTTCATCGTGGACACAGCCGCGCCCTGGTCGAACAACACGCCAAACTGATCCGCCTTCGTGTCGCCCCAGTCTGCGGCATACGTTTCATAGTCGATGTAGAGAGAATCGAACGCCGACAGATCCTCGTAGATCGAAACCACCTCGAAGCGGCGCTCACCGGAGGGGGTCCGAAGTGCGATCTCCTCGCCCACGTTCAGATCGTGGCGCTCCGAGGTGAGGCGCGAGATGGCCACCCCGCCTCGCTCGAGCCCGCTGACGAACGCATCTTGGTCGTCCACCAGACGCCCTTCCTCGAGATCGGTGGTAGCGCCGTGCTCGAGAAGCTCCCCAATCGGGACCGCGTTCAGCAGGCCCTGCTCGTCGCCAACGTTTATGAAGGAGAAGCGAAGTGGATAGACGTAGGCGACGCCCTCGACTCGCCGTATCCGGGCGCGTAGTCCCCCGGGCAAGGGCTGATCCGAGACGAGGCCGGTGTAGGAGCGCGAGGTGACGTAGAGCGGCGCACCCACGAGAGACTCGGCGATGCGCGACACCTGCGACTGATAGGAAGCCAAGGCGCTCCCTACTCCTATCGCGACGGCAAGCGTCAGAACAAGTGCCGCGACCGTGACCGTCGTGCGTCCGGGATTCTTCGCAAGAGCGTCGCCGGCCAGGCGGCCCTCGGTGCCAAAGAGCCGCTGGAGCAGGGGCCGTAGGAACTCGACGGCGGGGGGTACGAAGCGCGGCAACAGTAGGGTCACCCCGGAAAGCCCGGCCACGATGCCGAGGCTTGGGATCCAGTTCGCGTCGCGTGTGACGATCGAGACGACGAACAACGTCGCCGCGAGGACCAGGAGCGCGGCCCCCCAAAGCGTGGCCCAGGGCGAACTGAAGGCGAGAGCGCGCGTGCGCGTCCACTCGTAGGAGGCCTCGGGGCGCAACGCCTCCACCGGTGCGACCGCAAGCACCCGGCGCGCCGGCACGAATGCCCCCACGACCGATACCAACAGACCTCCGATGAGGGCGGTGATCACCGACGTGGCCGGCACGACGAGGGGACCGCCGGCCGCAACGGGGAGGATCCGGTAACCCTCGGCCGCGCGCTCCACCAACACGCGTGCGAGCCCCAGGCCGCCCAGCACCCCGAGGATCGATGCGATCGCGCCGAGCACCGCGGCCTCACCCAGGAACGCCGCAAAGATCTCCTTGCGGGTGGCGCCCAGCGCCATCGCCATCGAGAGCTCGCGCCGCCGCTCGGCCAGCGACATCGACATCGTGTTGTAAACGACGAACAGCGCGACGAACAGCGCCACGGTCCCCGCAAGCGACAGGAGCGTGCCGAGACCGGAGAACACCCGCTCCAGTCCCTGCGCGCGCTCCCCCGGGGGCCCCACGACCGCGGACTCTCCCACGGCCGCCTCGATCCTCTGCTCGACGTCATCCAGCGGGATGGAGGGATCGGCGACGACGTAGACCGAGTCGATACGTTGGGGCCGCCCAAACGTCCTCTGAGCGTCCTCGAGCAGCATCGCACCGGCATCGCCTCCATTGAGCAGCGCCACAACCCCGCCCCCGAAGGTGCCGCTCATCTCTACGCGCGCGTAGTCCGACGGCGTCTCCACGCGCACCTCGTCGCCCGGCCCGACGCCGAGGCGCTCGGCCACGGGGCGCGCCAGCGCGAGTCCGCCACCGCCCAGCCCGCCCTCGAACGTGAACCGACCCAGCGCGCCCGG
>JBOGWZ010000029.1:0-10599 GCA_050694075.1 Actinomycetota bacterium
CGGTGGTGCTCGAGCGGTTCTTCGACGAGAGCGGCGGGATGCAGCTCGTGGGGCATTCCCCCTTCGGTGCCCGTATGAACCGAGCATTCGGGCTCGCCCTTCGCAAACGTTTCTGCGTGACGTTCGACTTCGAGCTTCAGGCGGCCGCCAGCGACGACGCGATCCTGCTCTCGCTCGGCCCCCAGCACAGCTTCCCGCTCGATCGCGTGCCCAAGTTCCTCGCGTCGAAGACGGTGGAGGGCGTCGTGCGCCAGGCCGTCCTCACCTCGCCGCTGTTCGCGGCGCGCTGGCGCTGGACCCTGAACCGCGCTCTCGCGGTGCTGCGGATGCGCGGCGGTCGCAAGAACCCGCCGGCGATCCAGCGCATGGAGGCCGACGACCTGATGGCGGCCGTCTTTCCCACGCTGGCCGCATGCCAGGAGAACGTGGCCCCCGGCCCGCTCGAGATCCCCGAGCACCCGCTGGTGCGCGAGACACTCCACGACCTTCTGCATGACGCGATGGACATCGACGGTCTTCGCGAATTCGTCTCGGGCATCGAGTCCGGCCGCATCGAGGTCGTCGTACGCGACACGACGGAGCCGTCGGTGCTGGCCCACGAGATCCTCAACGGTCGACCCTTCACGTATCTCGACGATGCACCACTGGAGGAGCGTCGCAGCCGCGCGGTGACGCTTCGGCGCGGCCTGCCGTTGGAGGCGCGCGATCTCGGTCGTCTCGATCCCGATGCGATCGAGCGCGTGCGCGAGGAGGTTCGTCCCGAGCCGCGCGATCCGGACGAGCTCCACGACCTTTTGATGACGGTGGTGGGGCTTCGCCCGGTGGAGGACTGGATCCCCTGGTTCGACGAGCTCGTAGCGGAGCGGCGCGCCGTCACAGTGCGCTCGCCCGCTGCGGAGCTGTGGTGCGCGGTGGAACGCCGGCCCTCGCTCGAGCTCATCTTCCCCGACGCCGCGGTGGCTCCCGACTACGAGTCGCCGATCGCGGCCGCAACGATCGATCGGGATGCGGGCGCCGCCGAGATGCTCCGGGGGCATCTCGAGTACCTGGCCCCGTCCACGGTTGCCGACCTGGCGGCGCCAACGGGGTTGCCGGAGTCCGATGTGGAGATGGCTCTGATCCGCCTCGAGAACGAGGGTTTCGCATTTCGCGGTCACTTCACCGCTCCCGACGGTCCCGAGGAGTTCTGCGCGCGGCACCTACTCGCGAGGATTCACGGATACACGCAGCAACGGCTGCGGCGCGAGATAGAGCCGGTCACGGCGCAAGACCTCATGCGTTTCCTGCTCCGCTGGCAGCACGTGGCGCCAGGCAAGCAGCAGGAGGGGCGGCTGGGGCTGCTCTCCGTGATCGAGCGGCTTCAGGGTTTCGAGCTGGGTGCCGGCGCGTGGGAAGAGGTCCTCGGGGCGCGCGTCGAGAGCTACCGGAGCGAGTGGCTCGACGACCTCTGTCTTTCCGGCGACGTGACGTGGGGCCGGCTCTCGTTGCGGAACGGAGACGCGGACGAGGTTCCCCGCCGGACCGGCATGACGCCGTCGAGAGCGACGCCGATCACCATCGCGATCCGCGACGACCTCCCGTGGCTGCTGCAGGCGACGCGCGGGCATCGAACGCCGGCCCTCCCGGGGCCGGGTCGCACGCGCGACGTACTCGACGCGCTGCGTGAGCACGGCGCGCTCTTCCAGTCGGACCTCGTGACCATAACGCGCCGGCTACCCGGCGAGGTCGAGGAGGCGCTGTGGGACGGGGTGGCGCGCGGCCTGGTGACGGCGGATGGCTTCCAGGCCGTCCGATCGCTCCTGTTCCGCCGCCGTGCAACCCGGGCAGGTAATCGCCGGAGGCTTCGGCGCGGGGGTGCGGGGATCGGGGCGCGTTCGTCCGGGCGTTGGTCGTTGCTTCCGGGCACGATCGCGACGGAAGACCCCGACGAGCTAGCGGAAGCAGTCGCGGAGCAATTGCTTGCCCGGTGGGGGGTGGTGTTCCGTGACCTCCTCGCCCGCGAAACGCTCACGGTCCCTTGGCGGGAGGTGTTGTGGGCGCTGCGGCGCATGGAGGCCCGTGGCACCATCAGGGGCGGCCGGTTCGTGACCAGTTTCAGCGGCGAGCAGTACGCGCTTCCGGATGCGATCGACCTCCTTCGCTCGGTCCGCCGGCTCGAGCGATCCGGCGAGGCGATCCGGATCTCGGCCGCCGACCCGCTGAACCTCGTGGGGATCGTGCTCCCTGGGCCGCGAGTTCCGGCATTGCCGACGAACTCGGTCACGTACGTCGACGGAACCCATTCTGTCCTAACCGAGGGGTCGTTTTCCGCCTCCTGACCTGAACAGAACAGAGGGGCCGCGGTCTCGCTGGCGAAATAGTGGGTATGGCTAGAGATACCCACGTAGGAATCAGCAAGGGGGTGTCATGGTCCGGCTCAGGATTCGTCGAAGCATCACGGTCGCGCTTGTCGCACTGATAGGAGGTCTGTTCGGGGCGTTCCCTCGAGCCGGGGCGGGTCCGAAACCCTGCCAGGCCCCCAGGAAGGACATGACGTTCGCGAAGCAGACCTACGTCGACAAGACCCGCGCCGGGGGCGAGCCCAGCGTCCAGATGCACCCCGATGGCACCTATCTCTACGGTGCCCACGCCGGAACGACCCACTTCTTCGCCCCGACCGTTGCCGACGAAGACTCAGCCGCGTTCTTCCAGAATTACCGGGGCCAGGCGTATTACTGGTGGAGCAAGGATCACGGCGAGACGTGGACTTTCTCCGACCGTACCTTGCCCCCCGCAGGGGTCCCGGGCTCCGGCTTCTCCGATCCCGACTTCGCCGTAGACGACGCGGGGCACGTGTACATCTCCGAGATCAACCTGGTCAACGTCGCGGTCTCGAAGTCGACGGATTCGGGCAAGAACTATGAGCTCCAGAACTTCTTCGGCTTCACGATCACGGACCGTCAGTGGATGGCCGCCGACCAAAAAGACGTCCTGTACATGGTCGGCAATACCTTTGGCGGAGGAACGTTCCCATCCGATCCCGTCGGCAACAGCGGCCATATCCTCATAAAGAGCAAAGACGGAGGGAGGACCTTCTCGGAGGCCATCGAGGACGGCGGCGGGCTCGGCGATCTTCAGGTCGATCAGGAAGACGGCACCCTTTACGAGGCGCACCTCGATGATGGGAACCTCACGATGAATGCCTTCCGGGGGGCGCGCGCAGACGATTTCAAGCCCGACGTGTCGACGATCGCCAAGGGCGTGGACATGAATTCGCACTGGCCCGCGATCGACGTTGATGCCGCGGGCAATCTCTACATCGTCTGGGACGAGCGTGGTGAGGGCGACCGACCGGCGGGGGTCTGGTACTCGTACTCGACCAATCGTGGCGGCAGTTGGGCCGCGCCGGTGCGCGTCGACGAGAGCGAGAACACCGACCTGTGGCCGTGGCTCGCGGTGGGAGGCGAGGGCAAGATCGCGATCGCCTGGCTCGAGGCGGACAAGAAACTTCCCGACAACGACGCGGAAACGTCTGGCGATCACGGCTGGCGGATCGTCGCCGCCCAGAGCTTGAACGGTCTCGGGTGCGGACGCTCAGACGTGCCCGGGTTCAACGTCGTGATCGCAACTCCCGACCCCGTGCACAAAGGGACGATCTGCAACAGCGGCACGATCTGTCAGGCGCAAGGGATCGACCGGCGGATGGGGGACTACTTCACGGTCGAGGTCGATGATGAGGGCATGATGTGGGCGGGATACTCGGACACGCGCCAGGGAGGCTCGGTCGCGCTTCCGGGTTTCGTCAGGCAGTCGGGCGGACCGTCGTTCTCAGGTCGTTAAGCAAACCCACGGACCGAGCCGTGATGAGCACTCGTCGGCGTGGCCGACGTCAGCCGACGGTGCGCGCGTTGCGCCGGCCAACACCCTCGCTCTCTAGACCCCACGACACGATCCGCTCGGGGTGGATGCGGATCAGCGGGGACGGCCGGTCGACGGCCTCCGCCCGCCCGCGGATCTCGACGCCGCGCGGCCGCCATGGTGGAAGGACGTCGTCGATGACGATTGCGGCGCGCCCGGTTCGAACTACGTCCCGGTACTTCTTGGTCCGTTGCATGCTGTGCCCGCCGATGTCGATCGAATCGTGCTCTTGGTTATAGGTCCAGCCCACGGGAGCGACGTGCGGCACGCCGTCCTTCCCAACCGTTGCCACTCGGGCGAGGCGGCGCTCGCCTAGCAGATAGCCGAGCTCACCCTCGGTGAAGGCGCTCATTGCTTCTCCTTACGCGGCCTCGGCGTCCTCCGCCCGGGAGCGGACGAGAGGGGCGGCCAGGGCACGGATGACGCCCGGCAGCTTCCGGATATCGGCAAGGACCCTTTCGACCGGGTGCCCACTCGGGTCGGAGCGCGCCAGCGCGATCGCGTCGTACGGGCCGCGCAGTTCCTCGGCGCACAGCACCCCGTGCACGGTCATGAGCTCGGGTGCGATAGCGCCGTTGGTGGTGTCGGTCTGGACGAGCACGTATGCCTTCATCGGCCTCGAGTCCTCCCTTTCTGCCCGCCTGCTCAGCTGGCCCAACGTCCGCCCGAGCGGTCGCATTCCCCACCCACTCACTGCGGACGGGCGATCTCCCTCTTGACAGGTCGTACCGACGGCCCCTATCTTAGCGAAACTAAGTTAGGTCAGATAGGTTAGCGCCATAAGCATAGGCATAAAGGGGGCAAAGATGCTCACACGGCTGGGTCTTTTCACGGTGAGGCGGAGGGTCGTCATCCTGGTGACGACGGTTCTCGCCCTGGCGGTGGCCGGGGCCGCGGGCGGAGGGGTGATCGAGAAGCTGTCCAGCGGCGGGTTCAACGACCCGAACGCGGAGTCGAGCCGCGCCGATGCGCTTCTCGAGTCTGGGTTCGGCAGCGGCAATCCGAACGTGGTGCTGCTCGTGACGGCGCGCGACGGCTCGGTCGACGACAAGGCCGTCGCCACACGGGGCATCGCGCTGACGCGAGAGCTAGGAGGGGAGCCCGACGTCGAGCAGGCGGCCTCCTACTGGACGCTCGGCCAAGCTCCGCCCCTTCGCAGCACCGACGGGAGCCAGGCGCTCGTTCTCGCGCGCATCGCCGGGACTGACGACGAGGTGCGGGACCGGATCGAAGAGCTCTCGCCGGAGTACGCGCGCTCGGACTCCAATGTGACGGTCGCGGTCGGAGGGGCCGCAGAGGTGTTCCGGCAGATCAGCACCCAGGTGGAAGAGGACCTCCGCAGGGCCGAGACCATCACCTTCCCGATCGTTCTCGTGCTGCTCGTGCTCGTGTTCGGCAGCGTGGTGGCCGCCGGACTTCCTCTCGGGATCGGCATCGTCGCGATCCTCGGGACGCTTCTCGTGCTTCGCGTCCTGGCGGCACTTACGGACGTGTCGCTCTTCGCCCTCAACCTCACCACGGCGATGGGGATCGGGTTGGGGATCGACTACGCGCTGTTCATCGTCTCGCGCTTCCGCGAGGAGATGCGGGCCGGCCGTTCTTCCGAGGCGGCGGTCGTCCGAGCGGTCGAGACGGCCGGTCGCACCGTGCTGTTCAGCGCGCTCGCGGTGGCGATCTCCCTGGCGGCGCTGCTGGTTTTCCCGATGTTCTTCCTTCGCTCCTTTGCCTACGCGGGGATCGCGGTGGTGGCCCTGGCGGCCGGGGCCGCGGTTGTGTCGCTGCCCGCGCTTCTCGCGGTGCTCGGGCCGCGCGTCGACAAATGGGTTCTGTGGCGGCACGCTCCGAAGGAGGTCGGCGAAGGTGTCTGGCATCGCATCGCGACTCTGGTCATGCGCAGACCGTGGCAGGTAGCTCTCTCGGTCGGAGCGCTGCTGTTGCTCCTGGGCGCCCCGTTCCTCGGCGTCAGGTTCGGGCTGCCCGACGATCGGGCCCTTCCATCGGACGCCTCCAGCCACGTCGTCCAGGACCAGATCCGAGCCAACTTCTCGTCGCAGGAGGCCGCGCCGATCTCGGTCGTCGCGCCCCAGGTGGATCTCACGGGTGCCGCTCGGGAGGCGGCGATCGACGGGTACGCGACGACCCTCTCGCGCCTGGAATCCGTCGCGCGCGTCGATGCCTTGACCGGCTCCTACGTCGGCGGCGATCGCATCCTTCCGCCGGGAGCGGTTTCGGAGCGGTTCGCCGCCACCGACGGAACCTGGCTCGCAGTCATCCCCACGGTCGAGCCGATCTCGGCGGAGGCGGAGGCGCTCGTCAAGGACGTGCGCGCGGCCCCAGCGCCCTTCAACGTGCTCGTGAACGGCCCCTCAGCGGAGCTCGTGGACTCCAAGGAGAGCATATTCAACCGGGTGCCGATCGCCGCGGCGATCATCGGGGCCGTGACGTTCCTCACCCTGTTCTGGATGACGGGCAGCGTGCTCGTGCCGGTGAAGGCGATCGTGCTGAACCTGCTCAGTCTGACGGCGACGTTCGGCGCGATGGTGTGGATCTTCCAAGAAGGCAACCTCGCGGACCTTCTGGGCTTCACGGCGACGGGAACGCTCGACGTCGCGACGCCGATCCTCATGTTCTGCATCGCCTTCGGGCTGTCGATGGACTACGAGGTCTTCCTGCTGTCGCGCATCAAGGAGGAGTACGACCGCACCGGCGACAACGTCGGCTCGGTCGCCGTGGGCCTGGAGCGGACCGGGCGGATCGTTACCGCAGCCGCCGCGCTCCTCGCGGTCGTGTTCGCCGCGTTCGCCACGTCCGAGATCTCCTTCATCAAACTCTTCGGCGTTGGGCTTACGCTGGCGGTCGTGATGGATGCCACGCTGATCCGCGGGGCCCTCGTGCCGGCCTTCATGCGACTCGCCGGTCGCGCCAACTGGTGGGCGCCGCGCCCGCTTCGGCGGCTTCACGACCGGTTCGGCCTGTCGGAGTCGGAGCGCGTGATCGACCTCGACGGAGCACCCGAGGTGGCAGCGAGCTCCGTGGGGGCCGGCAGGTGACGCTCACGCCTCCGGCGACCCCTCGCCGGCACCGCGCCCGGCGAGGGGAGGGCGAGAAGCTTCGCGAGGAGATCCTCGCGGCGGCCGAGCGACTGCTCATCGAAACCGGCGACGAGGACGCGGTCTCGATCCGCGCGGTCGCCGACGCCGTCGGAGTCACGCCCCCCTCGATCTATCTGCACTTCGAGGACAAGAACGAGCTGTTGTTCGCCGTCTGCGAGAGCCATTTCGCGAAGCTGGACGAGTTCATGGAACGGGCGGGGGCCGAAGCCTCCGATCCGCTCGAGGAGCTGCGGCTGCGGGGGCGCGCCTACGTCCAGTTCGGGCTCGAGCACCCGGAGCAGTACCGGATCCTCTTCATGCGCAAGCCGGCCGCCACGCCCGAAGAGTTCCAGGATGAACGACTCAGGCCGATGGCTGCCTTCGACCACCACCTCGCAGCGGTTCAGCGATGCATCGACGCCGGCGCGATCCAGGGCGACCCGGTGTTCGTGGCTATCGCGCTGTGGGCGGCGGTCCACGGGATCACGTCGCTCCTGCTGGCCAAACCGGACTTCTCGTGGCCCGATCGCGACCGCATGATCGACTACGTCCTCTCGGTGCCGATCTTCGGACTGGCGGCCAAGTCCTCCCGCGCGGAATAGATCCTCCTTCGGCGGGTTGAGGATGCGCGTGGAACGACGCGAGATTGCTGTAAATCCGTGGTGGACGCTGTCCGTTCTGTGCCTGAGCCTCGTGATGGTGGTGCTCGGCAACACGGTCCTGAACGTCGCCCTGCCGACGCTGGTGCGGGAGCTGGGTGCGACCTCGACTGAGCTTCAGTGGATGGTCGACTCGTACGCGCTCGTGTTCGCGGGATTGCTGCTCACGGCTGGGGCCCTCGGGGATCGGTTCGGGCGCAAGGGGGCGCTGATCGTCGGTCTCATCATCTTCGGAGGCGCCTCGCTCGCGTCGACGGTCGCCACCTCCGCCGACCACCTGATCGCGACGCGAGCCGTGATGGGCCTGGGTGCGGCGCTCGTCATGCCGGCGACCCTGTCGGTACTGGCGTCGGTCTTTCCTCCGGAACAACGGGCGCGCGCGATCGCGATCTGGGCGGGCTTCGCCGGAGCCGGCGCGGCCATCGGACCGATCGCGGGCGGTTGGCTTCTCGAGCACTTCTACTGGGGCTCGGTGTTCTTCCTGAACGTACCGGTCGTTCTCGTCGCGCTGATAGCCGGACGCTGGCTCGTCCCGACGTCGCGTGACCCGCAGCACGCGGCGCTCGATCTCGTCGGTGCGGGGCTTTCGATCGTGGGAATGGGGGCGCTGCTCTACGGGATCATCGAGGCGCCGACCTACGGGTGGACCGATCCGCTCGTCGTGAGCGCGTTCGGGATCGCTCTCGTGTTCCTCGCCGGCTTCGGCGTCTGGGAGCTCAGGGTCGCGAATCCCATGCTGGACCTGACCTTCTTCAAGGACCCGCGCTTCTCCGCCGCCAGCGCGGCCATCTCGCTCGTGTTCTTCGCGATGTTCGGCACGTTCTTCCTCCTCACTCAATACCTGCAGGTAGTGCGCGATTACTCGCCGCTCGAAGCGGGCCTGCGGACCCTTCCGATGGCGCTCACGATGATGGTGGCCGCCCCCGCCTCGGCGAGGGTGGTGGAGCGTCTCGGGGCAAAGCGCGTCGTGTCGGCCGGGCTTGCGACGGTTGCGACCGGCCTGCTGCTGGCGTCGACCATCGGAGTGACCACACCTTACGTGTGGCTCGCGGCGGTACTCGTCGTGATGGCCACTGGGATGGCAATGACCATGGCTCCGGCCACCGCATCGATCATGTCGTCCCTCCCGCTGCGCAAGGCCGGTGTCGGCTCCGCGTGGAACGACACCACGAGGGAGCTCGGCGGCGCGCTCGGGGTCGCGGTCCTCGGAAGCCTCGCGGCGTCCCAGTACACGTCGTCGCTACAGGAGTCGATAGGCCCGGTCCCCGGCAACGTTGCGGCCGCGGCGGAGGCCTCGGTCGGCGCCGCGGTGCAGATCTCCTCGCAGATTCCGGGTGCGCTCGGGCAGGGGCTGGCCGACGCGGCGCGCCACGCGTTTGTCGACGCGATGGGATTGGCGCTCGTAGTGGCCGGAGCGGTCGCGTTCGTAGCGTCGGTGCTGGTCGGCCGATATCTCCCGGCGCGCGCCGCGGCCGACGAACGGCCCCCCGCGGAGGGGGCCGCCGCCGGCGTCCAAGCGCAGCCTGCGGGCGCCGAACGTTAGAGCAACCGCGCGCCGCATAGCTGCTCGATCAGGCGTCCAGCGCCTGCACGACCTCGATCACGCCGTCCATGCCCGCGGAGTGAAGCGAGCAGAAGAACTCGTACGTGCCGGGCTCGAGAATGTCTCCGATCGGCTCTTTCATCGCCACGGTTTTGCCCTTCGGAACGTCTCCGAGATGGATCGTCCACGGCGACGTGCCGAAATCACCCTCGCTGATCGAGAAGTTGTGGTCGCGCATCCCGACGTTTCGCAGCGAGAGCGTTGCGGTCGATTTAACGATGATGCAGTCGGGGCCGAAGAAGTCGTCCGCCGCGAGCAACTGCACGAAAGATGCCTGCGTGAGGTTCACGCAGTTGTCGTCGCGTTGGGTCGCCGGCGCCTCCGCGGCGACGGGGTCGGTGCCGGATGCCTCCTGTTCGTCGCCGGAGCCACCGCACGCGGTGACGACCAACGTCATGGCCAGCGAGGCCATCAGCAAGCGGTTCATGTCGTCCTCCCTTCTGTCGTGTTCGGAACCAGCTCGAGCTCGGCGATGGGATGCAGCAGCCGGGGCAGGGCCTCGGGCCCCCCCACGAGGTCCGCGGCCAGACGACCGGACCTCCCCGGCTCGAAAGAGGTGCCCTCGAGGACGACCGCGATGGTCTGACCGTCCTGAAGGAAGGCGGCGTGGGTGACGCCTAGGTCCGCCAGCGCGCCGGCGGCGTCGGGCCCCAGATCGACCCTCCGGCCCCTCTGGGGCAGAAGAAGGACGATCCTCGCCACGGCTGCTCCTCTCGGATCGGAACGACGGTCGACCTATGGGCGCTACGCCGCTCGTAGCGTCGCTACGTGGGGCCGGGAGCGACGCCGAAGCCTCAGCGGAGGATCAGAGGCGCCAGAGGACCTCTCGATCGGGGCCGTAGGAGCAGAAAGTGCCGGTGGTGATCGAGTTTGCGAGATGTCGCGAGAGCTCCGGGTTCTGCTCTCGGATGCGAGCCAGGCTCACGCGTATACGGTTCGTGACCGCCTTCCGTATCCGCTCGGCGCTGTCGGCGCCCCTGCGCTCTCTGCCACCGAGTCCGTAGGCGGCCGCGAGGGCCGAGGCGATCGCGTCGATCTCCTCCTGTGCCCGGGCCGCTCGGTGCTGGTCTCCCCACGCGCTCGCTTCCTCCATCTCGTCTCTCAGGTCCTCGATCCGCCGGCCGTACTCGGCCTTGGCGCGGGCATCGATCACGGGGCCCGCATCCCCCGTGTCGGGCGCCGCCGTCAACTCGGCAACGTGGAACTCTCGTCCCGGCTCGCGCAGAAGTCGGTGTATGTAGCGGAGGCCCTTTGCGTCCCGCAGGCGGAAGGCCTTGCCGTCGTACGCCAGTGACCAGAAATCCCCTTCGAGCTGAAAGGCGCCGGTTGTTGCCGCGTGGGCGGCCGG
>JBOGWZ010000030.1:0-10214 GCA_050694075.1 Actinomycetota bacterium
GAGACCGCGGATATTGAGTATCCGCTTCTTGCCGAAGTCCACCGTGCGCAGCCTCTTCTCTCCGAGCTCGCGCGCGGTCTCCGAGACCAGGATCTCGTCGGGCTTGCAGTGATCGAGGATGCGCGCGGTCAGGTTGACGTCGTGACCGAGCAAATCGTCGTCTTCGACGAGCGGTTCGCCCGCGTGCACCGCGATATGAAGCCGAACGTCGAGGTCGGGGTCGCGCCGGCGCCGTTCACGAGCGGCCTCTCTGATCCTCGTGGCGCCTCTGATCGCCTGCGACGCAGAGGGAAACGCGACGAGGAAGCCGTCCCCCAGTCCTTTGACGAGCTCGCCCTTCGACGGGCGGATGGCCCTGTCCACGATGGATGCGATCGTGGCGATGAGCTCGCGCGCGGCCTTGTCCCCCCTCTCGGCCGTGAACTGCGTGAAATCGGCGATGTCGATGAAGACGATCCCCACGCTCGAGTTGCGCGCGATCGAGGCAAGCCTCTTGTTGGAAGCCGCGTCCCCTTCGGTCAGGCTCGCGAGCAGATGAGCGCTCTTGAGACCAAGGGCCCCGAGCTTGCTGGGACGGCGCCGAACCGCGTCGGCAATGATCGGCTCGAGGGCGACCGCTGCCTCGACGAGCGTCAGCATCCGCCCTTCTCGTTCCTCTATCTTTTCTCGGAGCGATCCCGCCACCTTCGGGAACAGGTCGGGGTCCCCCCGCAGGGCGGCGACAACCGCCTCTCGCATGTTCATCGCCATCGACAGTACTAATAGGAAACGCCCACGGATATTCCCCGCGATGCCGACCAAAGCGAACTGATCGCCTCAGCTCCTCTCTGGCGATAGCTCCGGCGATCAGAACGGAGACGCGGCTAGTGAGAGGCCATGAAGGGCGCGGTCGTGGGCTCATCCGAGCCGCCCTCGGGCTCGATCGTCACAGCCGCGCCGTCGAAGTCCCTTAGTGAGTGCGATGTGCTCAGGACCGCGACCCCGTCGTCCACATCGAAGGTGCCGGCGCTCACCGGCACTCCTTCGTCCATGAGCCAGAGCTGATAGGTGCGCCGGCTCGGAGCCTCGTCCATCCCGGTGGCTGCAAAGACCGCGCCTCGGTCCGCCCCCACCATCCCCGCGTCGATACCGGCGGCGCCGGTTAGCCGGAAATCTGCGTGCGTCAGGAGCGCCTGAACGACGCGCTCGTAGGCATCGAGGTCCGAACGCGTCTGGGCCAACCCGGCTCCCAGTACCGCCACGGCCACGATCAGCAACGAATAGGCGAGAACGTGGACCCATCGGAAGCGACGCCGAGGTGCCTCGCGCGGAACCGTCCGCTCGGAGACGGCGGCCGCCACGACGCGGGCCGCGAAGCCCGCCGGGGGCTCCACCGGCTCGACCACCGCCGTGAGCGTCGCCGCAGTGGCCGCCAGCGCATCGGCCTGGTTCATGCAGTCCTCGCACGTCAGGAGGTGGGCGCGGATCACCGCAGCCTCGTCGGGCTCAACCGCTCCCAGCGCGTAGGCGCCGAGGAAATCTCTGACCTCCTCGTGATCGAGCTGATTCATCCTTCGCTCCTGGGGCCGGGGCTGCCGATCACTTCGCGCAGCCGCTTGAGCCCGTCTCGAAGCCGGGTCTTGGCGGTGCCCTCCGGGATGCCAAGCTCCTGGGCCACCTCGCGGTAGGTCCGCCCGCCGTAGTAGGCGAGCACCAGCGCCTCTCGCTGAACGCGCGAGAGCTGTGCGAGGGCCTGGGCCATCCGCTGCCTTTCCTCTATCTCTTCCAGGTGTTCGGCCCCCGAGAGCCGCGCGGATGTGGCCTCGGCCTCCGCCAGCAGGGTGTTCCCGGCACGCCGGGCGGCCTCCTCCCGGCGCACGAGGTCGATCGCCTTGTTTCGGGCGGTGCCGACGAGGAACGCCCGCAGGGTGCCCCGGTCGGGATCGTAGGAGCCCGGTCGACGCCACAACGCCAGGAACGTGTCCTGGGCAACCTCCTCGGCGAACGTGGCGTCCGCGAGCACTCGCCGCGCCATCCCGTAGACCGCGGCTCCGCACCGCCGAACAACCTCCTCGAGAGCGGCTTCGTCGCGCGCCATAAGTCTCTCGACCAAGAGCACGTCGGTCGGCTCCATGAGCGTGCATCGTAGGGCGTATCTGCGTTGAATGGAGACTTCTGTCCCAAATGTGTTTTTTCTGTCGTACCCCGTCGTCAAACTGAGGGTCATGGAGTTTTCAGAGAGGTCCCGGGCAGCGAGCGAATGCGCCGTGAGGGAGGCACATCTGTGATCGCGCGCCAGGCGTTCCGTTTCGAGCTCGACCCCAACAATGTTCAGCGAACAGCTATAGCCAAACATGCCGGTACTGCCCGTTTCGCCTACAACTGGGCCTTGGAACGGGTCAAGACGGCCCTCGATTCACACCATCGGACCGGATGCCAAGATCCCGAGCGCGATCGATCTGCACAAAGAGTGGAACGCCTGCAAGAGAGACCAGGCCCCGTGGTGGGGTGAGGTCTCCAAGTGTGCTCCCCAGGAGGCATTTCGGGACCTTTCCTGCGGGCTGAAGAACTTCTTCGACTCCCGCGCGGGACGACGCAATGGCCCGAGGGTCGGCTTTCCTCGCTTCCGAAAAAAGGGAGTCCGGGACAGCTTTCGCTACTCGACGGGCGCTTTCGGGGTCACAGATTCCCGTCACGTGCGCCTTCCTCGCCTCGGATGTGTGCGCACAAAGGAAGCGACCACCAAGCTGTCAGAGCTGATCGAGAAGAACAGCGCCCGGGTAACCTCGGCCACAGTGTCGCGTCGCGCCGACCGGTGGTTCGTGAGCTTCTGCTGTGAAGTTGACCGCGACGACCCGAAAGCGCGCGTCGGGGATCCGGTGGGAATCGACAGGGGCCTTCGTTCGTTCGCCGTGTGCTCCGACGGGAACGTGATCGGCTCTCCCCAAGCGCTTCAGCGGAATCTCAGGAAGCTCAAGCGCCTTTCCCGATCTGTGTCGAGAAAGCAGATGGGCTCGAAAAACCGAGCGAAGGCGCGACTCACATTGGCTCGCCGTCATCGCAGGATCGCAGACCTCCGCCGCGACCACCTACACAAAGTTACGACCAACCTGGCGAGAACCAAGCGGGTGATCGTAATCGAGGGTTTGAACGTCGCGGGGATGATCAAGAACCGTACCTTCGCCCTGCGCATCGCGGACGCTGCTTGGACAGAGTTTGCTCGCATGCTCGCCTACAAGTGTGAGTGGTACGGGAGCACGCTCGTGGTCGCAGACCGCTTCTTTCCGTCCTCCAAGACGTGCTCGGAGTGCGGTGCGGTCAAAGAGAAGCTGGCGCTATCGCAGCGGAGCTTCACATGTGAGGGCTGCGGTGCAGTGATTGACCGCGACCTCAATGCAGCGACAAACCTGGCCTGGCTCTGCGGGCCCGTCGCGGCCAGTGCGGCCGAGACGAAAAACGCCTGTGGAGGGGAGAGGTTCATGGCATCACGCCAGGTGCTCCCCTTTGAAGCAGGAAGGGAGCGTCCCTAATGGGCATCAGTCTCCCAGCCCTCGGATCGATCCGAGGTTCTGGAGTCGGTCACATTACAGTTGGGCCAATTCCAGGAACGGCGTATCTTTCGCTCGCGATGGATGCAACTCCTCGGCGCCCGGCGGGGCACTTCCTCTTCTCGGGTGCGGTCCTGGCGGTCGTGTGCGTGGCCATGGCGCGGCTTCCGGAGTCCTTCATCGCGGTGTTCGAGAGAAGCCGCCCTCTGAACGATGCGCAGGGTGGATGGGCCTACCGCTTTTTGGTCGCGGCATCCGTCGCCCAAGCCGCCTACGGGGGCTTCGTCGTCCTTCGCGTCGAAACGATAAGACGCGCGCGGAGGCAGGATCCGAAGATCGCGGCCATGCCTCGAGACCGGATCCTCACGACCGTGGCGCGCAACGCCGCCTTCATGGTGAGCCTGACTCTGGTCTATGGACTGGCGGCGTTCTGGATAACCGGCGAGCGCGGAGGATTCTGGTTGTTCCCACTGCTCGCCATCGCGCAGCTCGCGTGGTACTACCGGCAGGTGGGCCAGATCGCCTCGTGGTTGGTGTTCCAGCCCGACGTGGAGAGAACGGAGGGCCCTGCGCACGTCTGGCCGCGCGAGCCGCCCGATTACTGCCCTCCACTCGCGCGCGGGCTCACGCTCAGATCCTGATCCATGGGAGGGATCGGCCAATACGCGCGCGAGAGTCCGGACGCGACCGCGCTCGTCCAAGGACGCAGGACGCTCACCTACGCGGAACTGGACGGGCGCCAGCGAGCCCTCATCGGATCTCTTCGCTCCGAGGGCGTCAAACGGGGCAATCGCATCGCGATCCACGGCGCCAACCGGATAGAGATCCTGGAGGTAACGATCGCCGCGCTGAGAATCGGCATCGTGCCGGTTCCGATCCATCGTCTGCTGGCACCTCCGGAGATCCGCTACCTGCTCGAGGATTCCGGCACGCGCTGGCTCTTCACGGACCGCCCGGTGGAATCGCCTCCGGGGGTCGAACGCGTCGTCACCTTCGGCGATGCCTATGAACGTTTGCTCCACGACGCGCCCTCGGCGCGCATCGCCGACGTCGTACTCGGACGCCCGATGCACTACACATCCGGCACGACGGGAAAACCCAAGGGCGTGTTCGTACGACCGGCACCCGAAAAGGTCGCGCGCGAGCTCTCGGCCGATTTCCTGACGGCATGGGACCTCAGCCCCGAAGACATCCATCTCGTCTGCTCTCCGCTGACACACTCGGCCCCACACCGGTACGCGCTACGCACCCTCGAAGCGGGAGGGGTCGTGATCGTGCAGGAGCGATTCGACGCGGAGGAGACCCTCGCAGCGATCGACCTATTCTCGATCACGTCGACCTTCATGGTGCCGACGCACCTCGAGCGCATCCTCGCCTTAGGAGATCGCGTGCTCGCGCGTTATGACCTGTCCACGATCCGTCTGCTGGCTCACGCCGGAGCCCCGATACGCGAGGAGATGAAGCGCCGCGCGATCGAAGTGTTCCCGCCCGGCTCGGTGTGGGAGTTCTACGGCTCGACCGAGGGACAGGCAACGCGCATCTCCACCGAAGAATGGCTTCGGAAGCCGGGGAGCGTCGGCAAGCCGCGCGAGGGAGCCGAGATCCTGATAACAGGAGACTCCTCGGACCCGCTCCCTTCTGGAGAGGTGGGCGAGGTTTGGGTGAGAGACCCGAGCGCGGAGCGTTTCGAGTACTGGCGGGACAAGAAGAAGACGAGGGCCGCGTGGCGCAAGGGAGCGTTCACGGTGGGCGATCTCGGAAGTCTCGATGAGGACGGTTACCTTTTCCTGGCCGGGCGCAAGCACGACACGATCATCACCGGCGGAGTGAACGTCTATCCCCAAGAGGTCGAAGCGGTGCTCCGCTCGCATCCGGCCGTGACCGACGCTCTCGTCTACGGCGCCCCGCACGAGGAGTGGGGGCAGGAGGTCCGCGCATTGGTGATGCCGGCGTTCGGACAACCGCTCGATCCCGAGCGCCTGCGCGCCTGGTTGCGCGAACGAGTGGCGGGCTACAAATGCCCTCGCCGCATCGAACTGGTGGACGAGCTACCCCGTACGCCGACTGGAAAGCTCAGCCGCGACCTTTCCAGATAGGTCTTCGACTCAGAAGAGCGCTTGGGAAAGCTTCCGGCGCGCGTCGATCGCTCGGGAGTCGTTCGGCGGGAGCACGTCGAGAAGGCTTAGCAGATGGAGGCGCGCGCGCTCGCGCTCGTCCTCGTCGCCCGTTCGGATAACGTCGAGTAACCGCTCGAAGGCCGAGGCGAACTCCCCTTTGGAAGCATCGAGATCCGCCTGCGCGATCACCGCGTCCAGCCCGCTCCCGATCGTCGGATCCGCCGAGGACGCGCGAATCGCAAGCTCAACGCGCGAGAGTCCGCCTTTGGCGTCGAGGTGGCCGGGATCGGACGCGAGCGCACGCCGGTACGCCTCGGCCGCGGTCTCGAGGTCCCCCGAAGCCTCGGCCTTAGCCCCCTCTTCGTAGACGACGTCGCCTTCCGACGGGCCGAGCTGGTTCAGCCACAGCCTCACCTGATCTTCGGGCAGGGCGCCGACGAACTCCGCGGCGGCCCGCCCATCTTTGAACGCGATCACCGTCGGGATGCTCTGGATCTGCAACGCGCTCGCCAGGCCCGGGTTCGCGTCCACGTCGCATTTGGCCAGCACCCAGTCGCTGCCCTCGGCGGCGAGCTTCTCCAGCACCGGGGTCAGGGCCCTGCACGGGCCACACCACTCGGCCCAGAAGTCGACCACGACCGGCGTGGTGCGCGAGCGTTCCAGAACGTCCTGCTCGAAGGTCGCGTCCGTTACGTCGAAGCTCATATCCAGATCAACGCCTCGAGCCTCATTCGGCTTCCCGAAGCTTGAAAAACTGCCGGGATGTGCAGACAAAACGGCTTAACGGAGTTCCCCGCACTTCGAGCGGATCGCCTCGGCGGCCTCCTTCAGCTGCCCGAGCTCGTCGTCGTTGAGCTCGAGCTCGACGATCTCCTTCACCCCACCCGCGCCGAGACGTGCCGGCACGCCGAGGTAGACATCGGAGATCCCGTACTCGCCCGTGGTCCACGCGCACGTGGGGAGGACCTCGCCGGTGTCCCTCAGGATCGCTTCGACCATCTGGGCCGCCGACGACGACGGCGCGTAGAACGCGCTGCCCTTCTTGAGATAGCCGACTATCTCCGCGCCGGCATCGCGCGTGCGCTGGAAGAGCTCCTCGAGCGTCTGGTCGTCGACCAGCTCCGGAAGAGGCTTGCCTTGGACTTTTGCGTGGCGCGGCAACGCCACCATCTGATCGCCGTGGCTGCCGAGCGTTATCGCCTCGACCGCAGTCGGCGGCACGTTCAGCTTGTCGGCGATGAAGAAGCACAGACGAGCGGAGTCAAGAACGCCCGCCATCCCCATCACGCGCTCCTTGGGGAAACCGGACACGATAGAGGCGAGGAACGTCATCTCGTCGAGAGGGTTCGAGACCACGATGATCACCGCGTCGGGCGATCGTTCCGCAAACTGCTTTGTTACTCCCTGGACGATCTCGGCGTTCTTGTCGAGCAGGTCCATGCGGCTCATGCCGGGCTGGCGAGGGAGCCCGGCCGTGATGACGGCGACGTCCGAGTTCGCGGTGTCGTCGTAGCCATTCGTGCCCACGACGCGCGTCTCGAAGCCTTCTACGGATGCCGAATGGTTTATGTCGAGCGCAAGACCCTGCGGGAGTCCGTCCACGATGTCGATCATCACGACCTCGTCGGCGAGCCGACGCTCTGCGATGCGGCGCGCAGTGTTCGAGCCGACATTCCCTGCACCAACGACAGTCACCTTGCTCATTCGGATTCCTTCCCTTCTTTTCAGGCCATTTTCGCGATCACCGCGTCGGCGACCTCCGAGGTACCCACGGCGGTGGGATCGTCGCGGTTGGGCTTCATGTCGTAGGTCACGTCCTTGCCCTCGGCGATCACCGCCGCGAGCGCGGCCTCGAGGCGGTCGGCGGCCTCCATCTCCTCGAGGTGCTGCAGCATCATCACTCCCGACAGCATCATCGCCATGGGGTTGACCTTGTTCTGGCCCGCGTACTTCGGTGCCGAGCCGTGCGTGGGCTCGAACACGGCGGCCTGGTCCCCGATGTTCCCTCCGGGCGCCACTCCGAGCCCCCCGATGAGGCCCGCCCCGAGGTCCGACAGGATGTCGCCGTACAGGTTCGGGCACACGAGGACGTCGTACAGCTCGGGCTTCTGGACGAGCTGCATGGCCATGTTGTCGACTATCCGGTCCTCGAACTCGACGCCCGAGTCTTGATACTCCTCCTCGTACACCTCGCGCGCGGTCTTGAGGAAGAGCCCGTCGGAGAACTTCATGATGTTGGCCTTGTGAACCGCCGTCACCTTCTTGCGGTCGTGCTTGACCGCGTAGTCGAGAGCGGCACGGACGATCCGCTTGGTACCCGTGACGGAGATCGGCTTGATCGAGATCCCCGAATCCTCCTTCACACGCGCGGCTCCTAGGTCCGCGAGGAAATCGATCAACTTGCGCGCCTCTGCCGAGCCTTGCTCGAACTCGATCCCGGCGTACAGATCCTCGTGGTTCTCTCGCACGATCACGAGGTCAACATCCTGGTAGCGGGTGCGGACCCCCGGGTAGTACTTGCACGGCCGCAGGCACATGTAGAGGTCGAGCTCTTTCCGCAGCGCCACGTTCACGCTCCGAAAACCGGTACCCACAGGCGTCGTGATCGGCCCCTTGATCGCGACCCGGTTGGTGCGAATCGACTCGAGGACGTGCTCGGGCAACGGCGTACCGTACTCGTCCATGACGCCCTCTCCCGCATGTTGGACGCTCCAGTCGATGCTCACCCCCGTGGCATCGAGCACTCGGCGGGTCGCGTCCGCGATCTCGGGACCCGTCCCGTCGCCGGGGATCAATGTGACTCGGTGCGCTTTCTGCGCCATTGAAGCTCCTTGTTTAGAGGAACCGTCCGACCTGATAGGAGAGGATTTTCAAACCTACCTGATAGCCTTGGCGACGAGGCGAGAAGACCGCGAAGAAGGCGAGGTGAAGCGGTGGCCCAGAGCCCCAAGGGACTAGAGGGCGTCGTCGCAGCCGAGACCGCGATCTCAGACATCGACGGCAAGCAGGGGATCCTCTGGTACGTCGGATACGACATCCACGACCTCGCCCCCAACGGGACCTTCGAAGAAGTCGTCTACCTCCTGCATCACCTTGAACTTCCCACCGCGAACCAACTAGAAGAGCTGAAGGACCAGATCGCTCGCGAGCGGGAGCCGAACGAGCTGGCGATGAAGCTCATTCCGCAACTCGCCAAGAACTGTTCGCCCATGTCGATGCTGCGGACCGCGGTCTCGGCATCCTCGGCCGACGACCCGGACGGATGGGACACGTCCGAGGAGGCCAACTTCCGAAAGGCGATCCGCCTGACCGCCGTCTTTCCGACGCTCGTCGCCTACTACGACCGGGTGCGCAAGGACCAGCAGATCGTGCCACCCGACCGCAACCTGTCCCAGGCGGCCAACTTCCTCTACATGCTCAAGGGCGACAAGGCGGACGAGGAAGAAGCCCGCATCTTCGACATCTGCTTGACCCTGCACGCGGACCACACGATGAATGCGTCGACGTTTGCGGCGCGGGTGTGTGCGGCGACCCTGTCGGATATCCACTCGGCGGTCACAGCCGCCATCGCCGCCCTCAAGGGCCCCCTGCACGGTGGCGCCAACGAGCAGGTGATGAGGATGATCAAGGAGATCAGACAGCAGGGCGGCGCCTCGAAGGCCCGGGACTACATCGTCGGGCGACTCGAGAACAAGCAGAAGATCATGGGCTTCGGCCACCGCGTCTACAAGACCGAAGATCCACGCGCCACGCATCTCCGCCGAATGGCCAAGGAGCTGGCGGATAAGACCGGGGATCCCTCCAACTTCGAGATCAGCCAGGAGATCGAGAGGGCGATGATGGAAGAGAAGGGGATCTATCCCAACGTCGACTTCTACGCCGCATCGGTCTACGGCTACCTCAAGATCCCGACGGACCTGTTCACCTCGGTGTTCGCGTGCAGCCGCGTCTCGGGATGGACGGCCCACGTACGCGAGCAGTACGCGGACAACCGCCTGATCCGGCCGGACCACGGGTACATCGGTCCCGAACCGCGCTCCTGGGCGCCTCTGTCCGAACGCAGTTAGGAGACCGCGCGCGAGGGGCGCCCCGAAGGGCGCCCCGAATCGCTGCCTTGCGTGACGTCAGTTCCTAATCGTCGTCTCCATCGCCCGGACCGGAGTTGTCCTCGTCGTCGCCGTCGTCTCCATCACCTGGCCCCGAGTTGTCCTCGTCGTCATCTCCGTCACCGGGGCCCGAATTGGGGCCCGGACCCGAGTTGTCCTCGTCGTCGCCGTGGTCCTCCGCGTTGCCCGGCCCGGAGTTGTCCACGTCCTCAGCGTCGTCGTCATCGGTAGTGGTCTCGTCGTTGTCGGTAGTGGTGTCGTCGGTGGCGTTCTCCCCGGTCGTGGTGTTCGTCGTGTCGTCGTCTCCGTCATCCTCGATCTCGTCGTCCTCGTCGTCGTCGTCCTCCCTGAGGACTCCCTGATCGTCGCCGGGCGGATCGAGGACACCGTCGGTGCCGTCGTCCTCGGGTGTCGACTGCGAGGCGACCGCCGGCGTCGAATCGCCGTCCGACGTCCCCGCGACG
>JBOGWZ010000031.1:0-9984 GCA_050694075.1 Actinomycetota bacterium
TTCCCCAGCGCCTGTCCCTCTCCCACCGCCACATCGGCGCCGAGGCCACCGGGAGACTCGAGGACGCCCAGAGCGGTGGGATCCGCTACCGCGAGCGCCAGCGCGTCGGCATCGTGCGCGGTCGCGGTCGCGGCACCGAGGTCCTCCACCACTCCGAAGAAGTTCGGGTACTGGCACACGAGTGCGGCCGCCCCGACGGCGTCGGCGCTCGTCCACGGCACCGCACCCGCGGGGCCCGGCGGGACCACGTCGACGGACAACCCTAAACCTGAGCTGTAGGTCTGCAGCACCCGCAGGTAGTGCGGGTGAAGCGTGCCGCCGACCACGACCCTCTCCCTGCCCGTCACGCGCATGGCGAGGTTCACGCCCTCGACGAGGGCGCTGGCGCCGTCGTAGAGCGACGCGTTGGACACCTCGAGGCCGTACAGCTCACAGATCATGGTTTGGAACTCGAACAGCGCCTGGAGCACGCCCTGAGAGAGCTCCGGCTGGTACGGCGTGTACGACGTGGCGAACTCCGCCCGAGAGGCGAGCGCCCGGACAGCGGCCGGCACGTGGTGGTCGTAGGCGCCTCCCCCCGCGAAGCACAGCAGCCCCGCGGCGTTGCGTTCCGCCAGGCCCCGCAGGTGATCGAGCAGCTCCGGCTCGCTGAGCGCAGGGGGGACGTCGAGGTCGCCCCGCAGGCGCACGTCTGCCGGGACCGGCTCGAAGAGCTCGTCGAGGGTTTCGAGCCCGATCCGGGCGAGCATCTCGGCGATGTCCGCGTCGGTGTGCGGAAGGAAGTCCATACTCAAGTGTCTATTTGTCTACTTGGCAACTTATCCCCTGGATCTCTTGACGAACGGCGGCTTCACGATATCGCCCCGGATGCGACGGCCGCGGGCTTCGATCGCAACCTCGCTCCCCTCCTCCGGTACGCGCGCGCGCTCGCCGAGCGCGAGGGCGATCCCCGTGTTCAGCGTCGGCGAGAAGTTCCCGCTGGTTACCTCGCCGATCGCGCTCTGGTCCGAGTCCTCCGACCCCAGCACCCGGTGGTGCTGTCTCGGGACCCCCCGCTCGCGACAGCTGATGCCGAACAACCTGCGGGCGGGGCCCTCCTCTTTGATCCGGCGGCACGCGTCGCGGCCGCGAAAGGGCGTGTCCCATGCCAGTACCCATCCCAGCCCGGCCTCCAGCGGGCTCACCTCGAGCGTGAGCTCGTGACCGTAGAGCGCATAACCCATCTCAAGTCGCAGGGTGTCGCGGGCGCCCAGTCCGACCGGGGTTCCACCCGCGGCCAGCAGCTCGTCGAAGGCCTTGGGTGCGACCGACCAGGGCGCGTACAGCTCGAACCCGCGCTCACCCGTGTAGCCGGTGCGAGCAACCATCCCCGTCTCCCCGAGCACGTCGAGGTCGCGGAACTCGTGAAGAGCGAGATCGGTCGCTCCCGTTCCCGGGAAGACGCGCTCAAAGAGCTCGAAGGACGCGGGTCCCTGGATCGCCAGGATCGCCCACCGGTCCCACTCGTCGACCACGCGGCCCGCGGAGCTTGCGATCGCGGCGCCCACCGCGTCGGTGTTCGCGGCGTTCGGGACGACCAACCACTCGTCGTTTCCGCGCCGGTACACGAACACGTCGTCGATACAGCCCCCACTCTCCGTGAGCACGAGCGAGTAGGAGGCGCGCCCGATCTCCAGGCCCAGAACGTCGGCGGTCAGCGCCTCCTGCAGGGCGGTCCCCGCCCCCGCTCCGCTGACCCGCAGCTTCCCCAGGTGGGAGACGTCGAAGACCCCCACCTCACCTCGGACGGCGCGGTGCTCGGCCACGACCCCGGAAAATTGCAACGGCATGTCCCAGCCGGCGAAGTTCACGATCCTCGCCCCGAGCCGGCGGTGCACCTCGAGGAGAGGCGAGTGCTTGTGGGTGGCGCTCACCCGGCCGTGGGAAGCGAATCCTCGGCGCGGGCTTCCGCCTCCGCGTCGAGGGCCGGGTCCAACAGGTCCCGGGCATCTCGTCTCTCCCCCGGCGTGTCGTCCGCGTGCCCGTCCTCCAGGCCGTACTTGATCAGCAGGTTGAGGTAGTCACGCTGGTACAGGATCTTGCAGCGGACGTCCGGATAGAGCGTCCTCAGTCTCCGAACCTTTCGGTTCTTCTTGGTCACGAGCTTTTGATTCAGAGTGGTTATCTCGATGTAGAGATCGAACTCGGGAAGGTAGAAGTCGGGTGCGAAGCGCTGGGTGCACGATCCGTTGCGGTCCCACTCGATCTCGAAGGTCGTCGGCTCGTAGCGCCACTCGATCTGATAGAAGTCGAGGAGGTTCGCGAACTGGCGTTCGCTGTTGTGCGCAAACTTGATCCTCTGGTGGGGAAGCAAGCGGGCCTTGCGGCTCGAGATCTCAGCCCTCCTTGACGCCGAGCCTGTCGGAAGAACCGTATCCCACCTCAACGGCGGCCGGGCGGAGTTCTTGCAGCGTTCCTGCCAGTTGGTCGCGCACCTTACCGACCTGGACGACTGCGCCGAGCACTCCCTGTCCCGAGCGAAGGAGGTCCACCACCTCGGCGTCCGACGTGCACGCGTAGACGCCGTCCCCGTCGGTCACGATCGTGACCTCGGACCAGTCGTCGGCCAGATGGTTCCGGACGTAGTCGATGGCCTGGCGGACCTTCTGGAGGCTCGCCCCGGCGTCGGTCAGGCTCTTCACGACCTTGAGCTGCAGGAGGTCGTTGAAGGAATACAGGCGCTGCGTGCCGGAGCCCTTCGCCTCCTGCAGCGATGGGATCACGAGCCCGGTGCGCGTCCAGTAGTCGAGTTGCCGGTAGGTGATACCCACGATCTTGCACGCCTGGGGGCCCCTGTACCCGCTGTCGTCCATCCCTCTTACGCCTCCTCCGCCGCCCGAGTCACACGGGCGTAGTTACGTGGATGGAAAGCGTAGGCCGGTCGCGCGCGCGTGTCAACGACAAGTCTCAGGGAGAACTTCAGGCTTCTAAGACCTCAGGCCTGGCCCTGGCCCCGGGCGAAGTCCTCGGGGCTCACCTGATCGAGGAACTCCCGGAACTTCTGGACCTCGGTCTCCTCCTCGTCCCGCAGCTCGATCCCGGCCGCCTCAAGGACGTCCTCGTTCGCGAATATGGGGGCGTTGATGCGGACCGCCAGCGCGATCGCGTCGCTCGGCCGGCTGGAGACCTCCGCCCCCTTGCCGTTCATCGTCATCTGGATGAGGGCGTAAAAGGTCTGCTCCACGAGCTCGGAGATCAGCACGCGGTCCACCTGGACGTTGGTCTCTCTCAGGAGGTCCCGCATGAGGTCGTGGGTCATCGGGCGGGGCGTCTCGATGCCCTGCAGGGCGAACGCGATGGCGGTTGCCTCGACGGCGCCTATCCAGATCGGGAGGTAGCGCTCCCCCTGTGTCTCCTTGAGCAGCACGATCGGCTGGTTCGAGGGGAGCTCCACGCGAACGCCGACGAGGGACAGCTCGATCATGCGACTCAGGCTAACACCGCCGTCGCAGTACCCGGCTGGGCATTCAGCCACCGAGGACGGGCCAGAGGCGTTCGGACAACCCCGCCGGGTCGCGCGCCAGAGCCTCGAGGTCGTGGACCGCATAGATGTCGGGCAGGTTGCGAAAGAGCGCCTGGAAGTCGAGTCCGTAGCCGATGACGAAGACGTCGGGGATCTCGAAGCCGACGTACTCGATCTCCACGGGCACGATCCTTCGCACGGATTTGTCGAGAAGGGTCGCCGTGCGCAACGACCGCGGGCCGCGCGCGCCCAGCGTCCGGCGGAGATAGGTGAGGGTCAGCCCGGTATCGACGATGTCCTCGATGATGAGAACGTCCCGTCCCACGATGTCGGTCTCGAGATCCTTGACGATCCGCACGACCCCGGAGTGCTTCTCGGGGTCGCCGTAGGCCGAGATCGACATGAAGTCGACTGCGAGATCGATCTGGGCGGCCCGAACGACGTCCGCAAGGAACAGCGACGATCCCTTGAGGACGCTGACGAGCACGGGGGGCTCGGCCTCGGCTCCGTAATCGGATGCGATCTCTTCACCGAGCGCCGTAACGCGGTCGCGCAGCGAGTCCCTGGAGATCAAGAGCTCCAGCCATTCGTCCCCGGGCGCAGTCGCCGCCGGCGCCGTCATCGCGGCCACACCTGGGCGGCCACGGCCAGGAGCCCCGCCAGTGCATCCCCCACCAGCGAGCCGTGGGTGGAGTCCAGCTCGCCCGCGGCAACGGCCGCCACGGTTGCCACCGGCCGCCCCTCGGAGGAGACGACGATCCTCCCCACGCGCTCACCTGGTTGCACGGGCGTCGCGAGGTGAGGATCGGCCTCGAAGTCGGCGGCCACCGAATCCGGCCGATAGCTCCCTCGGAACGCGTCGCCGCTGATCACCGGTACCGAGCCGGCCGGGTCCAAGGTCACGGCCCCCAGGAGCTCTCCCGCCGGGACCAGCAGCGTCCTGGCCAGCCGCGCGAAGCCGAGATCCAACAGCGCACGCGCGTCCGCCGCCGCGTCGGCGGCCCCCATCGCGACCGCCATCACGGTCCGGGCGTGGCGCCGGGCCGCGGCGATCAGCACGTTGCCCGCCTCCGCCGTGAAACCGGTCTTCACGCCCACCGCGCCGCGATAAGTCTTGAGTAGAGGATTACGGTTCTCCAGAACCAGCTCCCCGCCGCGGCCGGAGATGGTCGTCTCGTCCGTGGCCACGATCGGTGCCAGCACCGGATCCTCGATCACCTCGAAGCCCAGCGTTGCGAGGTCGCGCGCGGTCGAGAGGTGGCCGGGGGTGTCGAGTCCATGAGAGGTGAGGAAGTGGGTCCCATCGAGTCCGAGACGCTCTGCCGTGTCGTTCATGAGCGCAACGAAGGCCGGCTCCGAGCCGGCGACGTGCTCGGCAAGGGCGACCGCGGCGTCGTTGGACGACGTGAGAAGGAGTGCGTACAGGAGGGCCTCCACCGTGTAGCTCTCTCCCTGAAGGAGGTCCAGCCCGCCTCCGCCGGTGGCGGCCGCGTTCCCGGTTACCGCCACCCTTTCGACGAGGCGAGCGTGCTCGAGTACGACCAGCGCCGTGGCCAGCTTGGTCGTGCTCGCGTTGGCGCGGGGGTCCTCCGCTCGGCGGGCCCACAAGACCTCGCCCGTGTCGGCGACCACAACGCACGATGCGCACGACACTGCGGGTGCGTTCGGGCGCGCCGACGAGGCATCGCCGGCGGCCACCACCAGGGCGATGACGACCGCGGCCGCGCCAAGTTGTCGACTTATCGACAAATCCACTCCGGGCTCGTCTAGATCAGAGCAACTCGTCGAGCGCCGACCGTAGCAGCGCCTCGCGCACGCGACGTGACAGCTCCGTGAGCTCCCGTGCGGCCCGGGCGGCGCTCGAGGGCGCCGACGGATCCTTGCGCTTGAGCGTGGGAGCCACAATCTGCTCGATGAAGTTGGCCTCTCGTTCCGCCATCTGGCGGTACATGCGGAGATGCCGCGGCTCGACGCCGAACTGGAACAGCTTGTGGGCGGCCCGGGCGACGGCAAGGTCGTTACCGTCGAAGCTTCGCTCGCCGCGGTCGGCGAGTATCCCGAACTCCACGAGACCCCGGAACTGGACCTCTTCCAGCCCTGAGGCCCTCAGCAGCTCCCCGTGGTCGAGTGCGACATCGGTCTCGATCGCCGTGGGGGCCGGGTCTCCGCCGGCCGGTTCCGCCACGGGCGGAGTGGTCGGAGACTGCGGATAGCGGCCTCCGTTGGAGTCCGCCTCCTCGAGACGCTCCCGGATCACCTTGAGGGGCATGAAGTGATCGCGCTGGAGGCCGAGGATGTACCGGAGCCGGGCGACGTCGCCCTCGTAGAACTTGCGGTAGCCGGAGGGCGTCCGCTCGGGGGTGATCAGACCCTCCGCCTCGAGGAAGCGGATCTTCGAGATGCTGACGTCCGGGAACTCGGGCCTGATCGAATCGAGCACCTCTCCGATGCTCAGGTAGTCCCGCGACCTAGACAGCGGCATCGCTCAACCCCCCGTCAGGAACACCAGCTTGAACTTTCCGATCTGGATCTCGTCGCCCGAGCGCAGCTCGGCCCCCTCTACACGCTCGCGGTTGACGTAGGTCCCGTTGAGGCTGCCGACATCGTGCAGCGTGAATCCACCGTCGCCCCGCCGGATCTCCGCGTGTCGGCGGGACACGGTGATGTCGTCCAGGAAGATGTCCGAGTCGGGATGCCGGCCGACGCGGGTGCTGTCGGCGTCGAGGAAGAACTTGCTGCCTGCGTTCGGTCCGCGCTTGACGATGAGCACACCGCGGCCCCCCTCGAGCTCCTCGGGGGAGATGTGCACTTCCTCCTCGAGGTCGGCCTCGAGCTCCCCGGGGAGAAACGTCACGGTTGTGTCGCTGCCGCCCGGCTCCGCGAGCGCGGCCCCGCACGACGAACAGAAGTTGGCTCCCTCGGGATTGCGGTGACCACAGTTGGTGCAGTACATGGGAGCCAACCCTATAGGGGACGTTTAGAGTTGGTCAATCCGTCCCTCCTCCTCCCTTAGTTCCCTCCTCGATCAGGGCCCGGTACTCCTCGGCGCTCAGGAGCTCGTCCGGTCCCTCCTCCCCTTTCGGCTCGATCGCCACCAGCCAGCCTCTCCCGTAGGGGTCCGAGTTGATGAGCTCCGGGTTCTCCTCGACCTCGGTGTTCTTCTCGAGCACGACGCCGGTGACGGGGCTGAAGACGTCCGAGACCGACTTCGTCGACTCGACCTCCCCCAGCGGCTGTCCCGCGCGGACGTCGGATCCGGGCTCGGGCAGCGACACGAACACGACGTCTCCGAGCTGGTCCTGTGCGTAGTCGGTGATGCCCACGACGACCCGATCGTCGTCGGCGCGCGCCCATTCGTGCTCCCGGGAGTAGCGGCGATCCTCCGGTACCTCCGTCACCGTCGCCTCCTGTCTTGTCGACCTATCAATAAGTCGCCTCCGCTCTCGCCTCGGTCACGACGCGTTCCACCAGGGCCGCGAACCGGCGCGCGAGCGCCTCGGCGTCCGCCTCGCTCGATGCCTCCGCCCACACGCGGCACAGCGCGTCCTCCGGGTGCGGGATCACCAACGCCCATCGACCCTCCTCGATCACCTTTACGCCGTCGAGGAGCTTGAGGCGTCCCGGCACCGACGCCGACGCGACCTCGCGCATCACCGTGCCCTTGAGCTGCCAGGGCACGGGAACGTCGATCGTGGCCATGTGCACCGCCGGCAGGTCGTCGATCACCTCGTCCAGGCCTCGCTTGGCGACGGCGATCAGCTCGAGCGTCTTGCAGAAGGTCATGAGGGCGTCGGGCGCGGGCATGAAGCTCGAGAAGATCACGGTCCCCTCGCCGTCTCCGGCGAACGCCACGCCGGGACGCGCCGCTCGTCCCATGAGTGCGGCGGGCGACGTAGAGGTCCACTGGAGCTTTGCCCCCGCCTCCGAGGCGGCCCGCTCGCACGCCTGGGGCGCCGACACCGGTACCGCCACGGTCCCGTCGCCGGCGCTCGCCTCGTGCGAAAGGAACGCCAGCAGCGCCTGGAGGTGGGTCACGCGCCGCCCCACTCCATCGACGAGGTGGGCGACCTCCCCGCCGGGCTCGATCAGCACACCCGCGTCCGAGCCCGACTTACGGACGTGGTCCGCGAGTTGGGCGAGCAGGCTCGCGAGATCCTGGGAGGTGAGAGCGAGCCGGCTCTCGTCGGTGAACGCGTTCACCGTGAGAGCCTGGCAGCCGAGGCGTCCGAGGACCGCCGGCCCGATCACCGAGGTGGGCCCGTATGCGTAGTCGACGACCACCTTGATCTGCGCGGCCCGGATCGCGTCCAGGTCGACGGCTCGGAGCAGCCCGGAGGTGTACTGCTCCAGGGCGTGCGGGGGAAACGTCAGCTCGCCCAGCCTCATCGGGCCGGGCCTCCGGTAGTCCTCCCGGAAATACACGCGATCGATCTTTCGCTGAGCGCCCGCTCCGAGGTCGGCGCCCTCCTCGTCGAACAGCCGGATCTCCACCACCTCCGGATCGCCCGGAGACGTCCGCACGCTTACCCCGCCGGCGGCCTGCTGGCTCCTTACCGTGAACCGCGTCACCGGCGTCGGCATCAGCTCGAGGTCGTGACAGTGGACACCGGTCGAATTCAGCCCCGCGATGACCGCTCGCTTCATGGTCCGCGCCGCGCGGCTTGCGTCGCGCCCGGTTACCACCACGCTCCCTCGAGGCAGTGTGGTGCCGTAGGCCATGCCCAGCCGGACCGCGACCTGCGCGGTGATCCCCACGTTGACGAGCCCCGATACTCCGCGCGCCCCGAAAAGGCTGCGGCTCGCGCGCCGTTCACGGACGACCGACTGAGTGACGATGGCGCCGGCCTCGACCGTACGAGACTGGTAGATCTTGACGGCGGGCTTCACGAGCGCCCCGCTTCCGACCACGACCTCGTCCCCCAGCACGGCGCCCTCCTCGAGCGTCGCACCCTGATGGACCGCGGCCGCAACCCCCACCACTCCCCCGCGCACCTGCGCCAGTGAACCGACGTGCGCGCGATCCATCACGACCGCGCGGGCAAGCCGCGCATCGTCCCCGATGATCGCGTTGTCCCCCACCACCGAATGGGGGCCTATCACCGCGCCGGCCCCCACCCGCGTGTTGTCGCCTATCAGCGCAGGTCCCTCGATGCGAGCGGTCGGGTGGATCTCCGCGTCGTCGCCGACCCACACCTCGGGTTGCAGCTCGAAGCCGGAGAGCTCGAGCTCGACCTTGCGGTCGAGGGCGTCGTAGTTGGCGCCGAGGAAGGCCTCGGTGTTACCGACGTCGGTCCAGTATGCGTCGGTGACGAATCCGTACACGGGAAGGCCCTTGTCGAGCATCGCCGGGAACAGCTCGGAGGAAAAGTCGTGGGGTTGATCCGGCGGGATCATGTCGAGCACCTCGGGTTCGAGCACGTAGATGCCCGTATTGACGGTGTCGGAGAAAACCTGGCCCCACGTCGGTTTCTCGAGGAACCTCTCGATCCGGCCGTCCTCCGACGTCATGACGATCCCGAACTCGAGAGGATCCTGCATCCGCTTCAGGACCAGCGTGGCACTGGCTTCCTTCTCACGATGGAAGGCGATCGCCTCCGTCAGGTCGACGTCGGTCAGCGCATCCCCCGAGATCACGAGCACGGTGCCGGCCAGGAGATCCCGCGCGTTGAGCACCGAACCCGCGGTGCCCAACGGGACCTCCTCCGTCGAGTACGAAAGCGAGACGCCGAGATCGGAGCCGTCCCCGAAATAGTTGCGGATGATGGACGAGAGGAACTGCACCGTCGCGACGATGTCGGTGAAGCCGTGCCCGCGCAGGAGACCGACGATGTGCTCCATGATGGGGCGGTTTGCCACCGGCAACATGGGCTTGGGGGTGTTGCTGGTGAGCGGCCGCAGGCGCGAGCCCTCCCCCCCGGCCATGACCAGAGCCTGAACGCCGCGCGTCACGACGATCCCACCTCGTTCTCGCTCATGCTCGCTCATGTGCGCAGCCGGCGCGTCGCCTCCTTCCCGTATTGCACCGCGGCGACCCAGTAGAGGATGGCTCCCGCCACGGTGAACGTGAGACCAACCTCTTCTCCTGCGTTCGCGAAAAAGAAACTGGTCTGCGTGAACGCGAGCCAGACAAGACCGAATAGTAGGCACGCGGTCGCGGTCTTGCCGGTGAAGTTCACCTCCAACCTTTCTACCCCTCTCTTTTCCAGCACCGGGAACAGGCCCAGGACCAGCGCATCGCGGGCGATTATGGACAGCGCCAGCCACCACGCGAGCGTCCCCTCGGTCACCAGGGCCACCGCCAGCGCGACGACGAAGATGCGATCCGCGAGGGGGTCGAGCAGCTGACCGAGCCGTGTCACCGAACCCGTCCGGCGCGCGATGTAGCCGTCGAAGAAATCGGTGGCGGCAGCCACGGCGAACAGGACCACGGCCGCGTCCTCGCGCCCCGATAGGAAGAGCCAGACGAAGGGGGGCACCGACGC
>JBOGWZ010000032.1:0-9918 GCA_050694075.1 Actinomycetota bacterium
TGGACGGACTTCGGCGGCACGAAGCCCGGACAGGACGGCACGGAACGGCACCAGACGGAACAGACGGCACGAGGCCACCGGACTCATAACCCAGAGGTCGCTGGTTCAAATCCAGCCCGCGCAACGAAGCCGCTGGTCAGAAGGGGTGTCGGAGGCTTCCGGCGCCCCTTCTCGTTTGCAGATCGTGCTCAACAACCCAGCGAGGCCGTCTACCAAAACCCCAGGTAGATGGTCTGGGGCACGCCGGGTTACCGATACCGCGAACCCAGCGAGAGCCAATCTGCAAACCGTTTGCAAACGCGCGGTGGCGGCGAGAAGTTTCAGTCCGCTTCGCGGAAGCCTCGGAGGAACTCCCGAGCGGTCGCCACAGCCTCTTGGCGCATTCTCGCCTTTTCGTCCTCGTCGTCTGGCGACGCGAGGAAGGACGCATAAGCGTTCGGTCCGTCCTGTCCGGCGTCGCGAAATCGCCCTTGGAGCAGCGTCAATGCCTCAACTATCAGCGATTGGGTCGCGACTGGGCTCCTCGCGCTCTCGTGCCCCGCAATACGAGGACCGCCCTCCCGGTTGAGGAGAGTGAACACCAGGTCGTAGGCGTCCTTGTTCTCGTGCCTGTCCTGGAAGGCGAGGATCTTCAGGACGGCGTAGGGGAGAAGATTGGCGACCCTGACCGTGACCCGGGATTGGCCTCCGCGGTCCAGCCGTTCGCCCTCGATCTCTACTTCGATGAAGTCGTCGCGAACCAGATGAGCGCCCCGCACGTTGAAGGCCCCGAGTTTGGAGCCTGTGAACTCGCCCTTGGGGCGGAAGATACGGCCCGGCTCCACCTCGTCGGTCTCGCAGAGGAACTCAACCAAGACGGTGACACCGTCCACATCCCGGCTCCACCGAAAACTCGGCTCCTCCTGCTTGAAATGCGCCTTCTCAAGGTTGTTCTGAAGCGTGCGATACGTCTCAGGGGTTTCGTCTCCCAGGGCCAAGCCGATAACCAGGTCGACGTCCGTGGTGCCCACGTGTGCCCGTGCACCTTCCTGAAGCCGGCCGGCGAGGTAACGAGGGGCGAGGCCTCCGGCGAGATAGATTCGCTCGCGCCACGGTCCGAGATCGCCCAGCAGAGTCACCAGGGCGCGTTCGCAGCGCGCTGTTGTTGCCTCGTCGTAGTCGCTGTGGTGGTCACGGGGAGTCAAAACCCGATCACCTCCCGTCGGAGGTGGTCCGCCTGTTCACGACCGCGGCGAGGGTCGTTGAGAAGGTCGGCGTACAGTCGGAAGCGATTCGCCATCCACAGGCCGTCTGCCTTCTCACGGAACGCCAGCGGCGCGTCATCCTTCGCTTGGAGGAACACGACGTTCTGTCCGTCCGTGACCGGGTCCGCATTGGCCGTGTCGTACAGCTGCTCGGGCTCGGCCACGGCGGCCACCCACACCTCCGCCACGGGGATCGCTGTCACAAATGGGGCGACCAGGCTCGCCGCCGCCGCTCCGGTGAGCGCGTAGTCGATCCCGCCCAGGTCGAGGTTCCTCCCTAGGTCGCTGACGAGCTGCTTCGGCGTCGGGGCGAGTAGGTATCCGAGTGTCCTCGTGGGTCGTTCCTCGTTCTCTTCCGCCCAGAGGTCGAGAAGAGCCTTGGCGTTCCGGAGGCGCCTGACCCGCTTGGGGCCGGCGCCCTCCGCTCCCATGATGCCTTCATCCTCAAGACGAGCGAGGACGCGGTGGGCCAGGCCAGCCGAGACCTCGGCCCTTTCCGCGAGGTCCCGGACGTGCCATCGGTGGTCGAGGTCGAGCAGCAAGGCTTGGGCCGCGAGTCCCGCCTTCCCTCTCAACCGCGTCGGGGGCTTCCCCGTATTGAGCCGCTGGGGGCGTTTCCTTCCCTCCAGGTGGAAGAGGAGGCCGGGGAGTTCGATATGAGCATTCCCGAGCCCGTCAACGAGCGCCACACCGTGCTCGTCGAGGATCCTCCGGGCTTCGGCCGTCGTCTCACCGGCGATTAGGAGCAGTGGGCGGTTGGGGCGGGCCTTAGCCTCACGCGCGAGTTGCCACGCCGAGGCGGCGTTGACCCTCCCCTTCAGCTCGACGGTGATCCGTCGACGGGTACCGGCGAATCGAAGGGTAGCGTCTCCCCCTCGATTCGCCCGTCCCGGCTGGGGCGTGGCGGTGATCCGGGGAATCTCTCGTAGGATCCGGAGAGCCGCAGCCTCGAAGGGCCCCTCTAATTTCACTACGGGTGCCTTCTTCACTATGGCTATGAATATACTCCCCTCCGTGAATCATTGCAAAGGCCAGATTGGGTCCGCGAACGCATGTGGTGGGCGGGCCTTGACAGGTGGTCCTGAGGTGGCTAAAGTAGGAGCGAATAGGACCTACTAGGAGCCAGCAATGACGCGCATCCGCACAGCCCGGGCAGCAAGGGGATCCTCAACCGAAGTCGTAGGCGAACACTGTCCATGGTGTGATCAGCCGATCTCTCACGAAAAGTTCGAGGAAATTCGAAAGCGGATACAGGCCGAGGAGCGACAACACGCGGCCGAGATAGCAGCGGAGGCCAAGGCACAGGTCGAGAAGGAGCGCACCAAGGCCGCTGCAGTCCTGAAGAAGGCCAAGGACACTGCAAAGCTTCGAACTGATGCCGCCCGAGATGAGGGGAGGCGCGCCGCCGCGGCCGAGGCCGCGCTCAAACTCGCTGAGGTTCAGAAGGCTAGGACGACCGCTGAAAGAGCACTCGCCACGCAAAAGAAGCGGCAGGAGAGGGCACTGAACGCCCGACTGCGGGAGCAGCGTGATGCACTAGAGAAGGACAAGCTGAAGGCGGTCAACTCGGAGAAGGCTAAAGCCTTCGCCGAACGGCAGAAGACGGACGAGAAACTTCAGCTATTGCAACGTCAGGTTCAGAAAAGGACCGCGGATGAGCTGGGTGAAGGCGCCGAAGTCGACCTCTTCGAAGCCCTCAAGGCCGCGTTCCCTAACGACGAAATCAAGCGCGTGAAGCGCGGTGAGACTGGCGCGGACATCATCCACACCATCGTCGAGAAGAAGCGAACGTGCGGAAGCATAGTCTACGACTCGAAGAATAGAACGGCTTGGCGAAACGACTACGTCACGAAACTGCGTCGTGATCAACTTGCCGCGAAGGCCGACCATGCCGTCCTTTCCTGTCACGCGTTCCCTGCGGGCGCCAGACAGATGCATGTCCGAGATGGCGTAATCCTGGCGAACCCTGCCCGAGTCATGGTTCTCGCGGAGATACTGAGGGGCCAAGTCGTACAGCTGGCGACGACCCGACTGAGCAATCAAGCGCGTGCCAAGAAAGTGGCGCGCCTGTACGAGTTCATCACGTCCGAGCACTGCACTCAACTCTTCGACCAGATCGACTCGCAGACCGATGCGATGCTCGAGCTTGAGGTCAAAGAGAAGAAGGCTCACGACGCAACCTGGAAGCATCGTGGCGAATTGATCCGGTCGGTGCAACAAGCCCGCGCAGATCTTGTCTCCGAGATTGATCTGATTATTGTCACTCCGACGGCGCAGCTTCGCGAGGCGACATGAGCGAGCCAGAGCCGGTTGCGCGCAGACAAAAGGTTGCCGGGTTCCAGGAGCGTCGGCTTGGGCGAACAGTGCTTCGTACCTCCCGCGCAGTCGTCGATATCGATGACCTCGTTCCGAACGAGCGCCAACCACGTCTCGGACCAAAGGAGGATGAAGAACTCCAGCGTCAGATCGAAGCCAATGAAGGGCTCTTTGAGCCCCTACTCGTCGAACCCCACCCGGACCTGCCAGGCAAGTTCCGTATCATCGACGGCGATCGACGCTGGACCAACTGCGTGGTCCTAGTCAACGCGGGTAGGAGCCAGTACCGTCACCTGCCCGCCGAGATTACTGATCGGACACTTTCCGATGAAGAGCGCTTGCGAGCATGGATCTACATCCATCGTCAACGCAAGGAGTGGGACGCGAGAGAGAAGGAGATGGTTGCGTACCGACTCGTGGATCTAGTCGGACGAGCCAGTGCCGCCAACATCCTCGGAGTCACCGTTCGTGAACTGGACAAACTCGTCGGAATCTTCGAACTCTCGGAGCGGTTCGAGAACCTCCGAGAACCTGGGGCAGCCATCACATGGGCGCGGGAACTCATGGGTGTCAGCAAGACACTGTTGACCCCATCCGTCGTCGATGCAGTGGTGCAGAAGGTCAGTCAGAAGAGGATCACGAATTCCAAGGACCTCCGAAAGTTGCGGCCAATACTTCGGGATCCTGTCGCCAAGGAGCACTTTCTCAGCAGCGAGGGGACTATCGACTCCGCAATGCTGCGCATCGCGCCGCCAAAAACCGAGACAGGGCTCCTGAAGCAGCTTGAGGCGACGATGACCGCCATAGGGCAAATGCCGTGGACGCAGCTGGATGAACTTAAGGGCGATCGTGAGGTGCTCACCCGGATTGATGAGGCTGAGTCTCTACTGAGAACGCTTCGCAAGAACCTGTCCGAGGCAGAGTAGATCAATAGAGGAGGCTGGAAGGAAGGTGTGTTGCTTGCTCTATTGCAAACGAAATGCATACGAACCACGCGGACTTCGGCGGTACGGGACGGACCTCGGCGGCACGCAGCCCGGACGGGACGGCGCGGAACGGCACAGGCCAGCACCCAGACGACACGAGTAACCCAGAGGTCGTAGGTTCAAATCCTACCCGCAGCCAGGTCCGAACGAGGTTAGCTGCCCTGCCGAATCGAGTTGTCGGTGGCCGAGATAGACCTGAGTCACGATCAGGAGCCGAGGCGTGATGGTGGTCCAGCCGAAGCGGAGCAAGCCACAGGAGGACAGGTGCTACTGGTGTGGAAGCACCGATCCAGACGGGCGCGATCACGTGTTCCCGGCCAGCCTCTTCCTGTCGCCTCGTCCCGCCAACCTGATCACCGTTCCGGCCTGCGACCTTCACAACGCAGTCTTCAGCCGGGACGAGGAGTACTTCCGGGATTTCATCTTGTCGGGGTGCTACAGCCATCCTGAGGCCCGGCGTCTCTGGAAAGAGAAGACAGTCAGTGCGATACGACGGAAGCCCTCGTATCGGGCGCTGCTCGCTGGACAGCTTCAGCGACTGGAGCTCCGGACCCCTGCCGGGCTTTCTCTCGGAGCCCTCGTGAGCCTGGCAGGCGACCGCGAGCGAATTCGTACGGTGCTCCGAAAGATTGTCAGGGGCCTCTTCTACCACCACATCGGTGAACCTTTGGGTCCCGTACGGGTGTTCTTCGACCAAGTGCGAGGTGACAGGCCACCGCCCGACGCGGTGGCCGACGTTGTTCGGGCGCTGCCCAGGTTCGATCTGGGCCACGTCCGTTACTGGTACGGTGGCGCTGCCGAGGATCCAGCCGTGCTGATGGGGGCCGTGTCCTTCTTTTCCCGGATGATGTTCGTGTTCGGGGCGCGGCCCGACGCCAGAGACGACAGGACCGACCTCCCACGTCAGCGACGTCGCGGCGGAGGAGGGCTTTGGCTTCCGGAGCGGGGAACTCGGTCAGCGAGCTGATCGGCGAGCCCTTCCTTGCCTGCTCTGCTGCAAAACGAAATGCAAACGAACCACGCGGACCTCGGCGGCACGGGGCGGCACAGAACGGCACGAAGCCCGGACGGATCAGCACAGAACGGCACCAGACGACACAAGACGACACTCATAACCCAGAGGTCGCTGGTTCAAATCCAGCCCGCGCAACGACGAAGCCCAGGCCAGAGGGCTGATCGGCCTGGGCTTCCACCGTGTTCAGGCCGTCTTCTTCCGGCGCTTCTCTCGGGTCTTCTCCGACTTCTCCGACGACTCCTCGGATGGTGACGCGCCGGTATCGATGAGCTGCTCGAACACTCGGGCGGCCTCGGCCTGCATGCCGGGCAGCAGGTGCTGGTAGGTCTCGATCGTGTAGCTCGGCGTGGCGTGGCCGAGGCGTTCGCTCACCACCTTGACGGGAACCTCTGCGGCGATGAGCAGCGTGGCATGGGTGTGGCGCAGGTCGTGCAGCCGGATGACCGGCACTCCGGCCCGTCGGGAGATCCGCTCGAAGGTCTGCGAGATGGCGTGGGGGTGGATGGGGTCGCCTCTGCCGTCGGTGAACATCCACCCCGCCGTCGCGATGCCGGTGGCCCTCTGTTCGGCCTGCTGCCAGCCGCGCCAGGCGGTGAGGACGCTCACCGTGGTGGGGTCGAGGTCGATGCGCCGGCGGGCGTTGCGCGTCTTGCCGCGAGTCTCGCGGACCTCGTAGTCGATGGCCACCAGCCCGCGGTTGACCGAGAGGGTGGCCGCCCCCTCGTCGAAGTCCTCCCACCTGAGCCCGAGGAGCTCGCCTCGGCGCATGCCGGTGAACGCCGCGAGCCACAACGCCGCGAAGAACCGGTGGCCGGCGGCGGCCCGGAGGAAGGCGCGGAGCTCGTCGGCGGTCCAGGAAGACGGCTCGACCTTGGGGATGGAGCGCAGGCGCGGGGCGTGGGCCACGAGGGCCACGTTGCGGGAGATCAGTCCCCGGCGCACGGCGTCGCCGAGCGCGCCGCGGATGATCAGGTGGATCTCGTACACGGTCTTGGGCGCGAGCGCGGCGCGCCCGTCACGGGGGTGGAGCAGCCCCTCGTAGAGCGCCTCGATGTGGTGTGGCCGCAGGCGCCGCAGGCCGATGCGGCCGAGGGCGGGGACGATGTGCCTGTCGACGTAGCGGCGGTAGCCGGCATAGGTGCTGGCGGCGAGGACGAGCCGCTTGCCCGGCAGCCACCTGCTGGTCAAGAACACTCCGAAGCTCAGGGAGCGAACTCGGTCGTTGGCGCCGTCGCGTTCGTCCGCGAGCCGGGCGGCGAGCCGCTCGGCGTCCGCGCGCTCGCAGCCGGCGGGGTGCCAGCTGCGCCGCTCTCTCCCCGTGATCGGGTCGATCCCTTCGTAGATGACCGCGTACCAGCGGTTGCCCTTCCTCGCGACGTAGCCCTTCATGGCAGTCCTCCTTTCCCGGACGGCGCCGGTCGCCGCCCGGTAGAAGGATCGGTAGAAGCGCGGCGTCTGGTGGGTTGAGCAGCGGGATCACCCGGTCAGTCCGGAGACCGGAAGCCGGTAGAAGTCGTCGCCTATGGAGCCGGCGGCCGGAGCGGACTGTCCCGGGGAATCCCAGTCCGTCCCCCCCCGGAGCCCGTGGGCTCCGCCGGCGGAGGGTATCCGCAGCGAGAGGTAGCCCGCGTAGTCGGCGATACTGGTCAGCCGTTGACGCGGCCCGTCTCGTAGGCCCACATGGCGATCTCGACCCGGTTACGGGCGTTGAGCTTGCGCATGAGGCTGGCGAGGTGAGTCTTGACGGTGCTGATGCTGATGTGCATGTCGTCGGCGATCTCGTCGTTGGTCCAGCCCTGAGCCACCGGGATCAGGATCTCTTCTTCCCGGGTGGTGAGGGGCTCGATGGGCTGAGGTGGTGGCTGGCCGCCATCGGTGTCGGCAAAGGCAGCGAGAAGCCGTGCGGTGATGCGCGGAGCGATGAGGGCGTCCCCCTCGGCGGCGGCGCGTATGGCCTGCGCCAGCAGGTCGGGTCCGGCATCTTTGAGCAGGAAGCCACGGGCGCCGGCCTTCAGGGCTCCGTGCACGTACTCGTCGAGATCGAAGGTCGTGATCACGACGACCGCCAGCGGGTCGTCGACCTCGGGGCCGGCGAGATGGCGGGTGGCCTCGATCCCGTCCATCCCGGGCATGCGGATGTCGAGAAGGCACACGTCGGGGCGCAGCTCGCGCGCGAGCGCCACCGCTTCGCGGCCATCGGCGGCCTCGCCGACGACCTCGATATCCGGTTGCGCGTCGAGGATCATGGTGAGCCCGGCGCGCACGATCTCCTGGTCGTCGGCGACAAGCACGCGGATGGTCATGCCTCCGCGCCCCCTGTGGGGAACGCCGCCTCGACCATCCAGCCCCCGCCGGGACCCGGGCCTGCCCGGAGGGTGCCGCCGAGCAGCTCCGCCCGCTCCGCCATGCCGGCGAGGCCATGACCCGACGATGTCCGAGCGGTGGTGGCGGCGTCGCCGTCGTCGCGGACGGTCAGCCGAACCTGCTCGCCCTCGTCGACGACATCGACGGTGATCCGGGACGCCTGGCGGGCGTGCCGCACCGCGTTGGTGATCGACTCCTGGGCGATCCGGTAGATGGCGACCCCCACCGGAGGGCTGAGCCCGTCGACGTCCCCCGACAGGTGCACGTCGATCCTCGGCCCTCCATCGACCTGGCGTGCCAGATGCTCGATGTCGGCCACCCCCGGTTGAGGAGCGAGGTCGGCCTCGGCTCCGTCACGCAAGACGCCCACCATGGCGCGCATCTCCTCCAGCGCCCGCGACGCAGCCTCCTCGATCGTCTCCAGCGCCTTCATGGCCCGGTCGGGGTGGGAGGCCGCCAGGGTGCGCCCGGCCTGGGCCTGGACGGCGATCGCCGACAGGTGATGGCCGACCGTGTCGTGGAGCTCGCGGGCGAGCTGGGTGCGCTGGCGGAGCTTCGCCTCCTCGATGTCCCGGAGGCGGGCGTGGGCGTGGAAGCGGATCGCCGCGCCGAGCGCGGCGGAGAACAGGAAGAACCCGTACGCGGCCACCACCGCCCACGCATCGGTCGGGTCGGCGATGTGGGTGACGATCAGCCAGACCAGGATAATCCCAAGCCCGATCCCGGCCTCACGGCCGGCACCCCAGCGGAACAGCGAATACGGCAGGACGAGCGCGCCCGAGACGCTCAACAGCAGCCCGTGCTCGTTGGCCGCGAGGATCCTCGCGACGTCGACCACCGTGAGGACCCCGAAGGCCGCCGCGACCGCGGCCAGGGGGTGGGTGCGTCGCCACAGCAGCGCAAGGCCGATGACGACGCTGACGAGAAGGGCGACGGGGCGCCACACCAGGTCCTCGCGGAGCAGCGCTTCCAGCAACGCCCAGGCCAGGAGCACCCCGACGAGCGCCCAGTCCCGCCACACGTGGACCGGCGGCCGCTCCGGGCGGGGCTGTGTCCACAGTGCCCGTAGGGCGTTTCCCACCATGTCTTCAGCTTAGAGAAGCGGGGCCCGGTGTCGATCGGCCGAAAGGATGAGATGCGTCTCATCCCCAGGTCCAGGACAAATCGAGCCCTCGGGCTGATGTACACGCCGACGAAGTCAGCCATCGTGGAGGAACCAACGATCCGACCGAAACGAAAGGAGCACGACGTGAGAACGCACAAGGGTTCACCCAACCCGCTCGAGAACACGCAAATCCCGGTGCAAGTGAAGCTCGCAGCCGCATGGACGAGCTTCATGTTCCTGTACATCTACGTGGACTACTTCCACCTGTACAAGCCCGGGGTCATCGATGACATCCTGGCCGGTGTCCTCTGGGAGTTCCAGGTCAGCCAGACCCTTCTTACAGTTTTTCTCGCGCTGATCGCGGTCCCGATCCTGATGATCGTCCTGTCGGTGATCCTGCCTGCGCGTGCGAACCGGGTGATCAACCTCGCCGTGGCATCGGTCTACGTCCCCGTCTCAGCGTTCAACGCGGTCGGCGAGTCCTGGACCTACTTCTACGGCCTCTCCATCGGACTCGAGGTGCTGCTCCTGGCCTTCATCCTGCGCTCCGCCTGGACCTGGCCGAGGACGAAGCCAACGGCTTCACGACGGGACGGGAGCCCCGGTTCCCCACGTCGAGCCACCGCTCCGGAACGCGGCAGAGCCTCGCTGTGAGGCATCGAGAATCTCCCCCCAGGAGAGAGGAGCAGTAATGGAAGACCTGGTGGAGAACACGCAGGAGCCCATCCTGGCCGTAGCCGGGGTGGCGAAGGCCTACCGCACCGGAACCCAGGAGGTTCATTGAAGCGCCCCGGGTTTGATGGAGGGTCCCGAGCCTGGAAAGGTGGGGACCATGACCAGACCGAGGCAGTACCCACGTGAGATCCGAGAGAGGGCCGTCCGCATGGT
>JBOGWZ010000033.1:0-9842 GCA_050694075.1 Actinomycetota bacterium
ACCTCGATCCCCTTGGGACCATCTTGATCTTCCTGGCCGGCTTCGGCTGGGGCAAGCCGGTCGAGTTCCGTATCCAGGCCCTCGGCTCGAAGCGATTCGGGCCCGCGATCGTGGCCCTGGCGGGGCCCCTGATGAACCTGGCGCTGGCGATCGCGGCCGCTTTCGTCCTAGTGGTGGCCACGAATTTCGGAGCACCGCGGCCGATCCAACTGTTCCTCCAGATCTTCGTGAGCCTTAACGTCCTGCTCGCGGTGTTCAACCTGATCCCGCTTCCCCCACTGGACGGGTCCCGCCTGCTCACGATCTTTCTCCCGCCCAACCGGCAGAACATCATCTTCTTCCTCGACCGCTGGGGCATCTTGATCCTGCTCGCCCTTCTCTTCTTCGGAGGTCTCACGTTTCTGGGACCGCTCGTGAACGCGGTCGAGAACTTCGTGGTGGGGCTTGCAGGTGGATAAGTAGATAAGTTTCCATATCTCTAAGTCCCCTAGTCACCTCTACTTGCGTGCGTCGGCAGGCTTGTAAGCAGGCGTTGTCCATCTCGGCCACTTGTCTACTCATCACCTTGTCGACAAATCCCCTTATCTTCTTGGTGCCACCCCCCTGCAACACATAATGGGCCCGGCGACCCGATCTAGTACGCCCCGTGGACAAGCGGAGCTTTGGCCGCTGCCCCAAAGCCTGCAACCGGTCGGACGGCCTGCAGGGCGACAGCCCCCGGCCCCACCCGCGCTCAGAAAAACCCTCAAGTTCTCATAGAGCTGAGGCCTACCCGCCCGAGGGATCTGTCGCCACGACGATCACCAGTAACCGTTAACTGAACCCTTATATCCTCGCGTCGTAGTCTTATCGACTGATATCCTTGTCGACAAATCTCCTTGTCGGTTTCTGGGAACCCTCAACTTCCCCTTTATCCTTGAGTCGGCCCGTCTCCGTCTTCCGGTGGGCAGGTAACCGCTGGACGGGTCGCCTCTGCCGTGGCCCCCCAGGCAGATCGAGGCCCTTAGAAAGACGAGTGCGGCAGGTACTGCCCTCGGTGATCGACCATCCCTTCAGTCAGCCCCGGTCGTCCAGGCCGGTCACGGCTCCCCCGGCCACTGGTCACGGCTCCCCTCCGGCCCACTGGTGATATGGCCATAAGATGATTTGTAGACAAGTAGATAAGCTGTCAAGGTGACTATGCCTGTGACCAGGGCAGGGAGTCCTGACAAACAGGCGACTTGTAGATTTAGATACTTAATGACTCGTAGACAAGTGCCCAGCCAGGAAGAGATGAGTGCCTCCGCATCGGAGTCTCCCGGGCGCACCGAGTGCCGGGTCGACGCGAAGACGAGTTGGGATCGGCCGGAAGGCTGCGTTAGAGGAGGTAGAAAGAATGAAGCTATTCTGGAGCCTTAGGGTCCAGGATAGCTCGAGGTTCTGGCGCCGGGGACATGGAAATGAAAAAGCCGCCCCGAGGGGCGGCTTTCCAATGTGACCTCGCGCTAGTGAGACAGGTGACGCAGGAGGATCGAGTCCTCTCCCCTGGCTTCGAAGTCCTCGAGCACGTAAGCGAGGGCGGCTCGAACGATCCGGCCGCGGTCGGCCGAGACGCCGTACTCCGCTCGCAGCGACAGCCGGGCCTTCTCGAGCTGCATTAGATCTTCGGCAGTGCAATAGAACGTGACCTTCTCCTCGTGCTTGGGAGCTTTCCGCCCTTCGGTTGGGGGGGCGGCAGGAGCCGGTGGGGCCACTTGTAGATTTGTCGACTTATTTACTTGTCGCTTGACTGGTTCCTTGGGGGCTGCAGCTTTCTCCCCCGCACCGGTGCGGCGGAAGAGCTCCTCAGCTCCGGGCAGACTTGCGCGTCGGGACACGCTGGATCACCTCCTGGGCGAGCTCTCGATAGGCCTGAGCTCCGGCGGAGCTCGGGGCATAAGTGAGGATGGTCTCGCCGGCCACGGGAGCCTCGGCGAACCTCACGGTCTTACGGATGACGGTCTCGAACACCGTTGCACCGAATGCTTCACGGACCCGCTCCATGACCTCCCTGGCGTGCAGCGTCCGGGGGTCGAACATCGTGGCGAGGATCCCGTCGATCTGGAGGCTCGGGTTGAGCCGCTCCTTGATGCGCTCGATCGAGTCCATCAACAGCGCCATGCCCCGCAGGGCGTAGTACTCGCACTCGAGAGGGACCAGCACCCCGTCGGCCGCGGTGAGCGCATTGATCGTGAGCAGACCGAGCGAGGGCGGGCAATCTATAAGGATGAAGTCATAGTTGAGCCTTAGTGGGGCCAGGACTCGCATGAGGCTCTGCTCCCGGGCGACCTCCTGGACGAGCATGAGCTCGGCGGCAGCCAGGTCGATGTTAGAGGGAAGAAGTTCCAGATTCGGAATCTGGGTCTTCAGCACGACCTCCTCGACGTCGCAGTTGCGGTCGAGCAGGGCGTTGTAAACCGAAAGCTCCAAGGCGGACGGCTCGACGCCGAGCCCGAGGGCGCATCCCCCCTGGGGATCGAAGTCGACGAGCAGGACCCGGAACTCCATCTCGGCGAGGGCCGCAGCGAGGCTGATCGCCGAGGTCGTCTTGCCTACCCCGCCCTTCTGGTTGGCGAGAGCGATGATCCGGGCACTGCGATCGCCGTTGCCCTCGGCGTGCCGGGGCGGTTCCCGAAGAGGTTCCCCACCCGACCCACCTTCGAGTTCGGTGACCGCGCCCTCATGGGTGCGTTGTGCCATCCGTCCTCCTAGCAGTCGCCGATGGCGACTTGTCGACAAATCGCTAAGTAGCCGACGGAGGGTACACCGGGAGCGGCAAAAAGAACAAGCTGAACGTTAGATAAAGCTGTGGAGCGCCACTATCAGCTGGCCTGCGCCTGCTTGCAAGACACGCAGAGCCGGGCCGTCGGAAGGGCCTCGAGACGCTCGATCGGGACCTCCTGGCCGCAGCGCTCGCACTTGCCGAAGGTTCCGTCCTCAATCCGGGCCAGAGCGGCGCTCACTTCCGAATACATGGATCTCAGCTCGTCGACCAGCGAGAGGATCTCGGAACGGCCGGCGGTCGCTTGGGCGGAATCCGCGAAGCCCTCGTCCACAGACACCAGGACCCCTGCGGACTCCACGGGCGCGCCCATCTCCTCGAGCTGGTGGGCGAGAGAGATCTTCTCCTTCTCCAGCGCTGCGCGTATCGGATCGAGCTTGCTCTGGTCCATTTTTCCGTCCCTCTCAGGGGGTCAGTTCCGGCGGGCCCGCGGGTGGGCGGAGTAGTAGACCTCCCGCAACCGGTGATCTGAGACAAGGGTATACACCTGGGTCGTCGACAGAGACGCATGTCCGAGGAGCTCCTGGACCACCCGGATATCGGCGCCTGCATCAAGCATGTGGGTCGCGAAAGAGTGACGCAGGGTGTGCGGCGAGACCCGGTCGTCCAGCCCCGCCCGGCGGGCGTAGGTCTTCAGGATCTTCCAGGTCCCCTGACGGCTCAGCCTGCCCCCCCTCGCATTGAGGAACAGGGCGCCGGCCGCGCGGCGGCCCTTGGCCTTTGCCGCCAGGCCCGGTCTGCTCGTCGTGAGGTAGGCATCGAGGGCCTTTCGAGCCGCCTTCCCGAGCGGCAGGCGGCGCGCCTTGCTTCCCTTCCCCGCCCGCACCAGGACCGATCCCTCAGTGATATCAACGTCGTCCACGTCGAGGCTCACCAGCTCTGAGATCCTCAAGCCCGCTCCATAGAGCGTCTCCAGGATCGCCCGGTCCCGTTTGCCGAGGGGATCGTCGGCCGGAAGCTCGATCAGCTCCACCACTTCGTCGAGCGCGATCGCCTTCGGCAACGAGCGCGGCCGCCGGGGTGTGCCCACCGTCTGCGTCGGATTCACGTCCGCATGCCCCTCGCGCACCAGGTACTTGTAGAAGTTCCGCACCGTGACGAGCATCCGGGCCACGGACGAGGGACTGTAGGCGGCATTCGCCGGCGGCCGACCCTCCCGCAAGCGGCCGAGGTAGTCGGTCACGTTCTTCGAGTTCGCCTCTGTGGGCTTCCTCTTCTTCAGCTCCAGGTAGCGGCCCCACATCAGCAAGTCCCGCCGATACGCATCGACGGTGTTCTGGGCCAGACCGCGCTCGAATCGCAGGTGCGAGATGAACTCGTCAAAGAGCTTCTGGGTTCGTGCCGGCGGTGGCACTAGTGCTCCGCCCAGAAACGTTTGCGAGGTTCTGGCGAGTGAAAAGCAAGCAGCGCAAGGCCGCAGGGAGGGTGCGTACCCATGGGTACGTGCCCGACCGAGAACGCCGCGATGTGCAGCCTTTTCGCCGCCAGAAGCCCCATCATGTTTGTGGGCGGGGCACTAGATCAGGTTCGTGAGCTCTACATGCTCCAGGCCGTGGGCCTCGGCCACCGGCTCGTACACGATCGAGCCCTTGTATACGTTCACTCCCTTGCCTAAGGCATCGTCGTCTCTAACCGCGTCCTCCAGGCCCTTGTTTGCAAGCTCGATCACGTAAGGCAGTGTGGCGTTGGTCAGCGCGTACGTCGACGTGTGCGGAACGGCTCCCGGCATGTTCCCGACGCAGTAATGGACGACGTCGTGCACGACGTAGGTGGGATCGGAGTGGGTCGTCATCCTGGAAGTCTCGAAGCAACCGCCCTGATCGATGGAGATGTCCACCACCACCGAGCCGGGCTGCATCTCCTTGACGATCTCCTCGCTCACGATCTTGGGAGCAAGTGCCCCCGGAACAAGAACCGCTCCGATGACGAGGTCCGCCGACAGCACGACCTGCTCGACGGCCAGCTGGGTGGAATAGAGCGTCAGGATCTTTCCCTGGTGGATCCGGTCGACGTCGCGTAGCTTGTTGATGTTCTTGTCGAGGATCACGACCTCGGCTTCCATACCCTGGGCGATCCAGGCCGCGTTCATCCCCGCCATCCCCGCACCGATCACGACGACCTTGCCCGGCCGCACCCCGGAGACACCTCCGAGCAGCACGCCCCGGCCCCCATGCTCCCGCTCCAGCGTGACGGCCCCGACCTGAGGTGCCATCCGTCCCGCGACTTCGCTCATGGGAGCGAGCAACGGCAGCGAGCTATCGGGTAGCTCGACGGTCTCGTACGCAACCGCCGCGGTGCCCGAGTCGACGAGTGCCCTGGTCACCGGCTCGCTGGCGGCGAGATGGAGGTAGGTGAAGAGGATCAGTCCCTCCCTCAGGAGAGAGAACTCCTCCTCGATCGGCTCCTTCACCTTGAGAACGAGGTCGGAATCGGCGAAGACCGAGGCGGCATCCGGAACGATCGTGGCACCGGCTGATTCGAACTGGGCGTCCGGGATGCTGGAACCCCGTCCCGCTCCCTGCTCGATCAACACGGTTTGTCCGGCCACGGTTAGCTCCCGCACACCCGCGGGGGTTATCGCGACCCGGTACTCGTTGTCCTTGAGCTCTTTCGGAACCCCGACCTTCACTCCCCCACCCTATTGAGTCTCGTCGAACGTCGAGACGTTCGGCGTTCGCGACAGCCGCTGGGGCAGGGATCGAGCTACGTCTGCGAGTAGTCCTGCAGGTCGACGACCTCTACCGCTTCACCGCGACGCGCCAGCGATGCCCGTACGAACTCCCGGAACAACGGCTGCGGTCGATCGGGGCGGCTCTTGAACTCGGGATGGAACTGTCCCGCCACGAACCAGGGATGGTCGGCGAGCTCGATGATCTCGACGAGGGTCCCGTCGGGTGACTCACCCGAGCACACGAGCCCGGCGTCTTCGAGCTTCCTCCGCATGCGCGGGTTGACCTCGTAGCGATGCCGGTGGCGCTCGTACACGAGCTCGGCACCGTAGGCCGCCGCTGCCTTCGATCCTTCGAGCAACTTGCAGGGATACGCACCCAGGCGCATCGTTCCGCCCATCCGATCGAGGTCTTGCCCGGCGAGGATGTCGACGACCGGGAACTCGGTTGCAGCGTCGAACTCGGCTGAGTTGGCATTCTCGAGCCCGGCCACGTTGCGGGCGAACTCGATGACGGCGCATTGCAACCCGAGACAGATACCGAGGAACGGAACGTCGTTCTCGCGTGTGTACTTGACCGCTTCGACCTTGCCCTCGATCCCCCGCACCCCGAAGCCGCCCGGCACGAGGATCCCATCCACGCCCGCGAAGACCTCATGGAGATCCGCCGTCTCGAGATCGTCGGCCGCGATCCACGAGATCTCGAGCCGGCTGCCGTTCGCGAACGCCGCGTGCTTCAGGCTCTCGACGACCGAGAGGTACGCGTCCGGCAGCGTCACGTACTTGCCGACCACCGCGATCCGCACCTGACGCTCGGCGGATTCGATCTGTCGCACGAGGGACTTCCAGTGGTCGAGATCGGGCTCCGGAGCCTCCATCCTCAGGTGGTCGATCACGAACCCGTCGAGGTTCTCGTCGTGGAGGACCAGCGGTATCTCGTAGATGTTGTTGGAGTCGACGGCCGACACGATCGCGTCCATGTGGACGTCGCAGAGAAGCGAGATCTTCCTTTTCAAGCCGGACCCGATCGGCCGGTCCGAACGGCACACGATCACGTCGGGGTGGATACCGATGCTGCGCAGCTCCCGCACCGAGTGCTGCGTCGGCTTGGTCTTCAGCTCTTCGGCGGGAGCCATGTAGGGCACGAGTGTGACGTGCACGTAGCAGGCATCGTCGCGACCGAGCTCGCCTTTCAACTGCCGGATCGCCTCGAGGAACGGAAGGGACTCGATGTCACCGACGGTGCCTCCGATCTCGGTGATCAAGACGTCGGCCCCGGAGTCCTCGGCCAGCGTGAGGATCCGCTCCTTGATGGCATTCGTGACGTGAGGGATGACCTGGACCGTGTCTCCGAGGAAGTCGCCGCGGCGCTCCTTGGCGATGATGGACTGGTAGATGGCCCCCGTCGTGACGTTCGAGGCCTTGCGCATGTTCTCGTCGATGTAGCGCTCGTAGTGGCCGAGATCGAGGTCGGTCTCGCCGCCGTCCTCGGTGACGAAGACCTCACCGTGCTGGAACGGGTTCATCGTGCCGGGATCGACGTTGATGTAAGGGTCGAGCTTCTGCATCATCACTCGCAACCCGCGGGCTTTGAGGAGCCGGCCGAGCGAGGCGGCCGTGAGGCCCTTGCCCAGGCTGGAAACGACACCACCGGTCACGAAGATGTGCTTCGCCACGCGCTTCTCCTCCCCGCCGAACGTCGAGACGTTCGGCGCTCTCTGAGCATTCAAGGGCTACGTGACGACCCCCAAAGGAACGTGCCCGGGCACGCGAAAAGCCCGGTCGACCTGGTCGGGGGAGGTCGTCTCACCGTAACACGCAGCGCCCCACGCCCCAACGATTTCAGGCTTAGAAAGATTCGCGAATCAGGGTTCCCGGTCGCGACCGAGCATGTCCAACCGCTTCAATGGCGGGCTCTTGGCGATGTAGCGAGAGAACGAGTAGCGCTCCGAGATGAGGTTGAGGATCAGCAGCAAACCGATCACGATCCATCGGCCTGCACTCGGCAGCGACACCGCTAACCCCAGCCCTATCGCACCCCCCAGGGGATTCGCCCCGGCGTCGCCCAGCATCCCGCGGGCACGCAGGTCGGCCGGCAAGCACGCCGCCAGTGCGCCGAACAAGCCGGCCGCAGAGGTTCCCCACTGCAGGAGCCCGAACGCGATCAGTACCACCGCGGCCGCCAACGCCACTTTGCCCGCTCGTCCCGGAGCTCGATCGAGCAGGTTGATGAAGTTCGCCCCGAGGCCGACGAGCGCGACGACCTGGAACATCCAGGTGAGACCTGCTCCGGTGAACGAAGCTCCGAGCAAGAGGGCCGCCCCGGCCCCGGCCACCAGGCCGGCCGCGATCTTCACCAACCCTCCGGTCAACTGGAGCCTGCGGAACGCGCCGAGATGACCGGCGAAGCCGCGCGGCCGCTCCCTTCCCCTTAGGTCGTCCCACCAGCCGGCCGCGCCCAGCACCACGATGACGATGAGGGTCGCAAGGGTGATCCGCACGCCCAGTGCGGATCCCAGTAGGTCACCGTCACCGCGTGCGAGATAAACGAACAGAAGGCCCGCGCAGGCCACGGCCCCGCCCGTCACGACCGCCAGTCCCAGCACGGCCGGGACCCGCACTCCGGTGACGTTCTCCCTTAGGAGCCTCGGCGGCGCGCGCACGATCAATGCGGCTCCCACTCGATCCGCTACAACGGCTCCGACGAGCGCGGCCGCAAGCACGGTGAGCAATTCGGTTCCCGTCACGGCGTCCCTGGCGTCCCCTTCTCAAGAGACAGGTGCATGAGCAACGCCAAGGGAGCCAGGAACGACAGCATCATCGCCGGCACGACGATGCCGGAGTCGTTGAGCGCGAACCCCAGGAGCGCCACGACGAGACAGGCGACGAGGCCGGCACGCAGCCGCGGGTACAGCTTGGCGACGCGTTCCCACCGTCCGCTCGGCGCGATCAGCAACCAGGCGATCAACCCGAGGGCCGGCGGAACCAGGTACGTCCAGATCGTCGAGCGGAACACCCGCAGATTCGTCTCGATCTTGCGCTTGACGATGTCCACGAGGACGTCGAACCCCCCCGCTCTCGCATTCTCGAACAGACGCGCGAGATGGGTGCGAGATTCCTCCGGCTGCGCCAGGTCGAGCGCAAGGAACGCGGCGGTCGCGGCAACCACCCCCACGATCATCCACAGGATCGTCACCACCCGCGGGCGGCGTCCCGCGAGCAACAGCCACGTGATCCCGAGACCGGGCACGAGGGCGAGGATCCCGCCCACATCGGCACCGAACATCGGAGCTCCGTCGACGATCACCACGAGCGTGAACAACGATGCGCAGGCGGCGAGGGCGCGCGGTGATCCGTCCGCTCGATGCACGATCAGCGCCGCGGCTATCACGGTGGCGGCCGCGAGGACCGAGTACCCGATATTGCCCAGCCCCGCGAACCTCCCCGCCACGAGCGGCGAGTAGCTGAAGACCGTATTCACCTGGAGCGTCGCGCCGGTGATCAGATCCACGAGCAGGACCGCGCACGTGAACCCGGTGACGACGAGCAGCCGGTCGAAGGGATCGCGAGACGTCATCAGCGAGACGCCGACGACGATTGCGTCGATCCCGAGCAGCAGGGCGACGAAGCCGAGGGGGCCGAGCGCGTGTTGCTCGAAGAAGCCCCCGAGGTAAGTAGCGACGGGAAAGGCGACGACCACAAGAGCCCCCAGTGCCGCCCAGCGATGAAAAGCTGGGGGCATCACACCGCCCTTGCTTTCGCGACGCCAGAGCAGGAACGCCACCAACAGGTACACGGCGACCTGCAACACGACAAAGACCGTGCTGATCGGAGTCCTGACTTGGTCGATGAAAACTGCTTCGCCATCGAGGTCGATCTGTTCTTGGACAACCGTGGTCGGGTCGGCGCCGGAACGCACGAACATCGCCCGGCCCAGCATCGACGCCGGCCGCTCGACGCCGTGGTGCTCGAGCACCGTGGGAGCGATATCCGGCAGCGTCACCATCCCGGCCCTGCGTGTCGACGGAGACGACAAGTAGGTGCCCGCGGGGAAGTCCTGCCCGACCGCCACGGCGACACCGAAGTGCACCTGCGGAGTGGCGGCCGGCGACGTGGGTGAGACGACGAGCAGCAGATCATCGTGGGTCAGATCGCTTCGAAGTGCACCGAGCAGCTCGTCCGCTCGACGCAGGGCTTCGAGTCTGGGCTCCTCGATGCCCGTGAGCTGTTCGTGGGTATCCGCACGAGTCAGATCGCCCGGATCGACCACGATCGTGATGCACGGCACGGCAAGGGCTCGCTCCGCGGCACGGAGCAACAGGGGCCCATCGGCCGCCACGCCGAACGGCTCGTCCGGGGCCGCTACGAGCATCT
>JBOGWZ010000034.1:0-9682 GCA_050694075.1 Actinomycetota bacterium
GTGAGCGACCTCCTTTACCGCCCGAGTGATGGCCCGTTTTCGCGCCGTCCGCGATTCACGGGCGGCGATTTCACAGCCAAGAGCTTCCGGACGTGGGTCGCCACGGTTCTCGCGGCGCTGGCACTTGCCGTATCTGGTGAAGCAGCTGCACGAGCGCCATCCAGATACGTCTCTCTTTGTAGGCGAGCAACTTGTCCCCTCCACCTCGTCTCCGCTTGAGGGCGGCGACGACGTCGAGCACCTCTTGGTTCACCATCGACTGGATGCGCCTCTTGCCGCCTTTGGAGACGTAGTCGAAGGTGATGACGCCATCGCGGATCCGCACATGGCGTTTCTTCAACGTCGCCAGTCCAAAGGTCTTGTTCTCCTCGGCGTAGCTTTCTGTACCGATGCGAAAGAAGCCGTGATCTAGTAGTCGCACGGCACAGGCGAGCACACGATTTCTTCCCAGACCCTCTTGTGCGAGATGTTGATCGCACGTTCGTCGCAGTTGCGGTAGGGCACGTGCGAATTGAAGCGTACGATCGAACTTCTCAGCGTCCCGGCGGCTACGCCACCGTTCGTGATAGATGTACTGACGGCGTCCTGCGGCATCCACACCCACGGCTTGGAGATGACCGTTCGGGTATGGACAGATCCACACATCCGTCCACGCCGGTGGGATCACCAGCCCCTTGAGTCGCGCGAGTAATTCCGGATCCCGAATTCGGTCGCCCGTTTCGGTGAAGTACAGAAACCCTCTTCCGTTTCGCCGCCGGGCTATTCCAGGCTCCGAGCAGTCGATCCGTTTCAACCTTGGCATTGCCCCGCCATCTACCCCGATCGGGCCGCTAGCTAACAGGCCTGGCCAAGAGAGGGCTGGGCACTAAGGGGAGTAGTCCTTCTTGGCGAGATCGGTGACCGCGGGGCCCTGGATAACTTGGCCTTCGTAGTCGAATCGGGAGCCGTGGCAGGGACAATCCCACGTCTTCTCGGCGGAGTTCCACGTGACGATGCACGCGAGGTGCGTGCAGACCGCCGACACCACGTGCAACTGTCCTCCTTCGTCTCTGTACCCAGCGGTGGGATTGAGTCCCTGCCCCCGCACGGATGCCTCGCCGGCCTGTAGGTCTTCGAACGGCTTCGACTGTGGGTGGGTGATCCGGTCTCGGATCCAATGCGCTGCCACCTTGGCGTTCTCCGTCACGAACTTCGACGCGGATGGCAGAACCGTAACTCGATGGGGATCGAACAGATGGGCCCAGGGATTGCTTCGCCGGAGGATCGTGTCGGCAAGGATTATGGCGGCGGCCGTGCCATTCGCCATTCCCCATTTGCGAATGCGGTGGCGATGAATACCCGAGTTGCCCCCCGCCGGTAGGTGCCCACGAAGGGGAGCCCGTCCACCGAGACGCCATCCTGAGCCGACCACCGGTACTTGAAGTTGTCGATCCCGAATCGCTCCGTGGTCCAGCGCTCGAGAGCGGCGTACCTACCACGCGTGTCGTAGTCATGACCGACGTTGTGGCCCTCACCCCCCACCAGGAGGAGGGTCCTGTTGCCGTCGGGAATGGTCCGGATCGAACGCGTCGGCTCTGTGCTCGTTATGAACATGCCATCTGGTGCATCGGACGATTTGATGGGAGCGGCGACCGCGTAGGAACGTTGGGGATGGATCCTGGGAAACAAGAGGCCCCGGTCCAAGAACGGGTAGTTAGTGGCGACGATGACCTGTTCCGACCGGATCGTCCCCCCGGCGGTTCGCACTTCGCAAGGATCTCCTTCGCCGACGCCCGTTACACGCGTCCGTTCAAAGAGGTCGCTTCCGTCGCCCGGGATCTGCCGAGCGAAGTGAGCTAAGTACTTGACGGGATGGAACTGTGCCTGACGGTCGTATCTGATCGCGGCGGCGATCGGGTAGGGGAGAGAAGTCTCGGTCACGAGCGACACGGGAAGACCGGTCCGCTTGGCCGTTTCGACCTCTTTCTCGATCGCTTCTGCATCCTCAGGGTCCTCGCAATAGACATAGTTGGTCTTGTGTTCGATATCGCAGTCGATGTTCTCGTCGGCGACGGACCTGAGGATGTGCTCGAGACCGGCCTCGTTGGCGGAGGCGTAGTCGCGAGCCGCATCCTTGCCGTGGTCTCTTTCCAATCGTCCGTAGATCAGGTTGTGACCAGAGGTGACCTTTGCCGTCGTGTAGCCGGTCACTCCTCGGCCTACGCCGTCCATCTCCACGACGACCACGCGCTTGCCGGCTCGCTTGAGCAACGTCGCAGCAGTGATGCCCACGATCCCGGCTCCGATGATAGCGACGTCGACCTCGAGGTCCCTTTCGAGTACCGGGTAGCGAGAGATCTTCTCGGACTGGACCCAGTAGGAGACGTTAGGACGTCGCTCGTTCACCGCCATGGCAGCTCGTTCGTCCCCCGCCTCTCGTCGTGTTGCCGCGTAGGGGGTACCCACCTGATGCAGGCAAGAAACGGCAAGAAGCGCTCGCCCTCTGCGCCGACATGGGGTGTCAGGCGGTCTGAACGTGGGTATGCGTCCTGGCACCATGTCGACCCGGGAAAGAAAGGAGAGGGCGTGGGATTCATCCTGTGGATCATCGCCGTGGTCCTGGTGGTATGGGGAATCGTCAACCTGGTCCGCGGCGCGGTGCTGGCGGGGATACTGCTGATCATCGCGGGGCTGCTGGTCGGCCCCGGAGGAGTCAGCATCTTCGACTGAACCGACTCAGCCGGGGTGACGCGCCCCGATAACCGAGTGCGGCCTCGATCGGCGCGGTCGCTCGCAGGTCGCGTAGCCTGACGCGGTGCTGTCCGAGACCGCCAGGAGGTTACGCATATCCCTGGTTGGCGCCGCCGCGGCCGCCCTGCTGGCCGGCACTTTCCTCGGCGACGACGATCACTTCCCGTTCGGCCCGTTCCGCATGTACTCGGTGGCGAACCGGCTCGACGGCACGATCCGCGCGCTCAAGCTCGAGGCCACCACGGTCGGCGGCCAAGAGGTAGGAGTCGGCTTCGACGAGATAGGGCTGCGCCGGGCGGAGGTCGAGGGCCAGCTTCGCTTCATGTCCCCGGACGAGCTCGTGCCCTATCTGGTCGAGGCGTTCGAGGAGCGGAACGCCGACGGCCCCCACCTCGTCGAGCTGCGACTGATACAGGCGAACACGAGGCTCGATCGCGGCCGGATCGCCGCGTACTCGGAGGAGACCCTGGCGACCTGGAGGGGCTCGTGAGCCGGATCCGAGCGCTGGTCGGAGCGGTGGGGAAGTGGTGGTTCGAGCCGCACCCGAGGGGGCGCGTCGCCGCGCTGCGAACGATTCTCTACGGGTTCGTGTTCGTCGACGTGCTGCTCACGACAACATGGGTGGCACGACATGCCGACGTCCCGACGGAGCTGTACCAGCCCTTGTTCGTCGGGCGGCTCCTTCCTCTTCCCGAACCGACCGAGGCGGTCGTTACCGGCGTCATGGTCGCGATGCTCGTGTGCGCGGGGATCGCAGCCACGGGGCGAGCGCCGCGGCTTCTAGGCACCGCGGTATTCCTCCTGTACTTCGAGTGGATGTTCATCGCGATGTCCTACGGAAAGGTGGATCACGATCGCGTCGCGTTCCTGGTGGCACTCGCCGTCCTCCCGACGGTGGGCCGGGCTCGGTGGGGAGACAAGGCTCGAGACGAGGCCTCCGGATGGGCGGTCCGGTGCATCCAGGTCGCCGTCGTGCTCACGTATGTCCTGGCGGTCGTCGCCAAGCTGCGGTTCGGGGGCCCCGAGTGGCTCACGGGCGCGACCCTGATGCGCGCCGTCATCCGCCGGGGGACCTTCCTGGCGGATCCGCTACAGGATCTCCCGTGGGTGCTGCAGGCGGCGCAATTCGGCATCGTGGCGTTCGAGCTCTCGACCCCTCTACTGTTCGTTCGCGGCAAGGTGGGACGGGTCTTTCTGGGCGTCGCGCTCGTGTTCCACGCGGTTACCTACTCGACGATCGGGATCATCTTCCTGCCACACGTCATGTGCCTGGCGGCGTTCGTGCCCCTCGAGCGGATCGAATTGCGTCCCTTCGCCGCATCGAGGGATGCCGTAGCCTCCCCACCATGAGCAAGGTCGCGCGGATCGAGCTGCATCACTTCTCGGCCCCCCTGCCCGCGACCTTTTACCCGAGTTGGATCCCGGGCTTCCCCCAGAACCACAACCGCTGCACCCTTCTCCGTGTCCTTACCGACGACGGGGTGGAGGGCTGGAGCGCGGGTCCGGCGATCTCCAGAGAGCGCGCGGGACTCGGCGACATCCTTGGTCCGTACCTGATGGGCGAAGACGCGACCGACATCGGGCTCGTGCAGCAGCGCCTCCGAGAGATGGGCTATCTCGGCTGGCGCAACTGGTGGATCGAGCCGGCGTTCTGGGACATCAAGGGAAAGCTAGCGGGCCAACCGGTGCACCGGCTCCTGGGGGGCGACGAGGTCTCCTCGGTACGCCTCTACGCCTCGACGGGACAGGTGCGAGGGGCTTCCGAGCGGATCCGGGAGGCGGAGACGCGCCGAGCCGACGGCTTCGGCGCGATCAAGATCCGTGTGCACGAGGACGAGGCGTCCGACGTCGCGCAGGTCACGGAGACCGCAAAGGCGGTGCAGGAGGAGATAGCGATCGCGGTCGACGCGAACCAGGCGTGGCGCGTCACGGCGATCGCCGACGCGCCCCTGTGGGACCTCGAGCGCGCCAAGCGGTTCGCCGATGTGTGCGCGGATTCGGGAGCGGCGTGGCTGGAGGAGCCTCTTCCGATGGACTCCTATGACGAGCTCGCGGCGCTGACAGCGTATAGCCGCGTCCCGGTCGCCGGCGGGGAGCTGCACACCTCCGGCTACCCGGAGCTCGCCATGATGGTCGGGCGGCGCTGCTACTCGATCTTCCAGCCGGACGCCTTGTTCACCGGAGGGATCGATCAGACGTGGAGGTTGATCCGTCTGTGTCGCGAGCGGGGACTCCAGTACACGCCGCACACGTGGACCAACGGGATCGGCCTCGCCGTCAACCTCCAGGTTTTTGCCGCGTCCGGCTACGCGCGGGAGCGCCTGCTGGAGTATCCCTACGACCCTCCGGGATGGATGCCGGAAGGTCGCGACGCGATGCTGGTCGAGCCCTTCCTGCACCAGCGGGGCACACTTCCGGTGCCGCAGTCGCCGGGGCTCGGGTTCGATATCGACCGCCGCGCGCTGAAGCGGCACGGCAAGCGCTTCTTCGTGATGGACCGAAAGCGCCTCGTGTTCTTCGCCCTGCGGGACCGGGGGATCAAAGCCTCGCGCGAGATCGACGAGAACAAGCGGGCTCGCCAGAAGGGAAGCTGAGAGTCAGCGCGAGGCCTCGACGCACTCCACGCCGTCGGGACCAACCGTCGCCGCGTGCTCCGTGCTCGAAGCGACAACGAGCCGGTCACCGGGACGCAGCTCGTAGTCGGCGTCTCGGGTGTGGAAGATGATGCTGCCGGAGGCGCAGTACAGGACCTTGTGGTACTCGTGCGAGTGCCAGCCGTACGTATCGCCCGGCCCGTTCGACCACCGGCGGGATCGAAGGCCTTCGTCGCGGAGCCTCTCTTCGAGATCCGAAGGCGAGGGAAGGGAACCCGCGTGACGCGTCATCCACGCGGTCACGATGCCCGTCGTCTCCGCCCCCTCAGGTACTGCCGAATGACGCGGGAGCCCACTTCTTCGGACGGAGACAGGTACACGTGGCCCCCCGTCCGCCGCGCGAGCCGGTCCATGAACGACATGAGGCCGTCCGAGTGCTCGAGCATGAAGACGTTGATCGCTATGCCCGACCGCGCCAGCCGCATGGCTTCGCGCAACGTCTTCTCGATCGTGATGCGGACCGGCGGCCAGTTGAAGACCGCCTGGTCGCCGTCGAGGTGGGTCGTGGGCTCGCCGTCGGTGACCATGATCACCTGCTTGACGCCTCGGGGGTCCTTGGCGAGAAGCCGTCGCGCCAGCATGAAGGCGTGCTGCATGTTCGTGCCGTGGACCTGCTCCCAACCCGCGGACGCGAGGTCGGCCGCCTGCATGGAACGGGCGTAGTCCGAGAAACCGATCAGATAGAGGCTGTCCTGCGGGTACTTCCCTCGAATGAGGGCCTCCAGCGCCAGGGCCATGCGTTTGGCCGGCACCCAGTGTCCGCGCAGCGGCATGGAAAACGACAGATCGAGAAGCAGGGCGGTGGCGGTACGGGGGCGCGTCTCGGTCTCTACCACCTCGAAATCGTCCGGCTGCAACCGCGGAGACTGACTAGGCCCTCCGCGCAGCACCGAGTTGTAGACCGTGCGCTGGACGTCGATCGGGTCTTCGCTTCCGAAGGTCCAGGGCCTGCTTTGACCCGTGGGTTCGGCCTGCTCCCCGCGCGATCTGTGCGTGGGCTCCCGGCGGATGCGTTCCATCAGCCGCGTCAGCGAGCGCTCACCCAACAGGCGCGCCCCGCGTGCGGTCAGCTCGAGACGCCCCCGTCTCCGATGGAGGATGCCGGCGCGCTCCAAAGCCTGCTCGATGGCCTTCAACCTTCTCAGGTCGCGCACTGCGTCCTCGCCCAGCGCGCGCCGCAGCTTCTCCTCGTCGACGTCCTCCAGCGCAGCCCCGGGATAGTCGCCCATCAGCGCCTGTTCGAGCTCTTCGTACTCGCTCGTGCGTTCGATCGCGTCCACGACGGAGGACATCGGCATCGGTTCCTCGCCCCACGCGGACACCGCCTCGTCCCACGGCAGCTCCGGCATCAGGGCGCGCAGGTTCGCTCCGAGCTGGTCGACCTGAAAGGCGAGATCGAGATCGTCGAGCACGGCCTCCGCGAGCGCGGAGAGCTCCCGGCGCTGTTCGGGGGTGAGGCTCGCGAGCAATCTGCTCATGGCCGCCATCCGGCGCGCCAGCACTTCGAGGAGCTCGTCGAGGTCGCGCGGGTTCTCCGGGAACAGATCGCCGTAACGCCGCATGAAGTCCTTGAAGTCATACGGTTCGCCGCGCGCGCGAGCGGTCAGCATCGCGTTGAGTTCGGCCAGCATGTCCTTGATCCGCGACAGGTCCTCGGGCCCGATGTCTCTGAGCGCCCCGGCCAGGTTCTTGAAGTACGAGTTGAGCACCTGGCGGCGAAGGTCTTCAACGAGTTGATCGAAGGCGGCCTGCGCCTCGCCCGAACGGAACCGGTAGCTCATGAGCTCACGGATCGCAGCCGCGGGATGGTGCGGCAAGGCATCGAGGAGGGCCTCCGAGACGCGCGCGTCGTCGTCCATCGCGCGCGCCAGCTCGGCTCGCTCGAGCCGCACGATGTCGCCGAGACGATCCGAGACGTCCTTGAGGGGCCCTGCCAGATCCGTCTCCGACGCCATGCGCGCGCGGCGTTCTCGGAGTCGATCCATCAGGTCTTGCAGGCCGGCGGTCCGGCCCCCCACACCCCGTCGGTAGAGCTCGCGTAGAGCCCAATCGGCTCCGGCGCCCGACAGGATGTCCTCCGACATCTCGTCGAGCGCCCGCCCGACGTCGACGTGCTCGCCGAACGGGTCCTGGGTGTCGTCCCAGCGCGAGTAGCGCGCCCTCACGCCGGTATCCCCTCGAACCTCCACTCTCCAGAGCCGTCGCCTCGGTCCTTGTTGAGCCTTCGGTCGAGATGAAGACCCTCGAGTGCGAACTCCAGTGCCGACGCGGCGCTGGCGGGGCTGTCGGAGCCCATCTTGAGCCGGTTCGAGATCCGCTCGAGGCCCCCGCCGGCAAGGTCGAACTGAGCGAGAAGGTCGCGCGCGCCGAGAGCGTCGGAGGTCTGTACGACCAGTCCTTCGGCGAAGCGGCCGAGAAGCGCCGAGAAGTCCTCACGTCCCAGGTAGCGCGACCACACGCGACGCAACGCCTCCTTGAGTGCTCGGGCGATGATCTCCGGTTCGCGCCCCTCCTCGAGGGTGTCGAACTCGATCCGGCCGGAGGCCCCGGGTAGAACCGCCCACAGGTCGACGGCGCGCGGTACCGCCTCGTCCTCGTGAGAGCGCACCGCCCGGAGAAGCGCGCTCGCCGTCACGGCCTCCAGCGCGCCGATGGAGAAGCGGACGGACACGCCGCTCCGCTGGTTGACCTGCGGGCTCGTCCGCAGCTCCGCCGCCAGCTCCGCCAGCACCTCTTTCATGTAGTGCGGCACCGACACCGGGACGCCGGGGGCAGGGGGCCGCGCCTCCTGATCCATGATCGCGATCTCGTCGTCTATCCGCTGCGGATAGTGCGTCCGCACCTGTGTGCCGAAGCGGTCCTTTAGGGGGGTGATGATGCGACCCCTGTGCGTGTAGTCCTCGGGGTTCGCACTGGCGATCAGGATGAGATCTAGAGGAAGGCGGATCTTGTAGCCGCGGATCTGGACGTCGCGTTCCTCCAGGATGTTGAGCAGGGCCACCTGGATCCTTTCGGGAAGGTCGGGGAGCTCGTTGATCGCGAAGATCCCGCGGTTGGTTCTCGGTACGAGGCCGTAGTGGATCGTAAGCTCGTCGCTCAGGTAGCGGCCCTCCGCAACGCGGATCGGGTCGACGTCGCCGATCAGGTCCGCGACCGATGTGTCGGGCGTGGCCAGTTTTTCCGAGAACCTTTGCGTTCTGTGGACCCATACGATCGGCGTGGCGTCCCCGCTCTCTCGAACGAGCGACCGGCAGCGAGCGCAGATCGGACGGTACGGGTGGTCGTTCAGCTCGCATCCCGCGATGGCCGGGATCTCCTCGTCGAGCAGGTCGACGAGGTGGCGGATGAGGCGGCTCTTCGCCTGACCGCGCTCTCCGAGCATGATCACGTCGTGGCCGGCGAGAAGCGCGCGCTCCAGTGCCGGCACCGCCGTCTCCTCGTATCCCACGATCGAATCGAAGAGGGGCGCAACGGAGGAGAGCCTGTCGATCAGATTCGCTCGCAGCTCGTCCTTGATGGATAGATCCGGGTATGAGGCGGCTCGCAGCTCTCCGAGGGTCGCCGGTCGAGGCATGTCCCGAGACTACTTGGGTAGTGGCGGCGGGACGCCCCCACTATCCCGCAGCGGGTAGTTTCGAGGCCGTGAGCGCGCACCTCATGGCCGTCACGGTCATGGGCAAGGATCGACCGGGCATCGTTGCCTCCGTGACCAAGGTCCTCTTCGAGGCGGGGTGCAACCTCGAAGACGTGACGTCGACGATCCTCCGGGGGCATTTCGCCATGACACTGGTGGTACGGGTTCCCCCCGAGGTCGGCGCGCCCGAGCTGGAGGAGGGATTGAGTCCGGTCACGCGGGATCTCGAGCTCGTCGTGACGGTAAGACCCGTAGAGGAGTCGGCCGTGGAGGTGCCGCATCCCACCCACATGGTGTCCGTATACGGATCCGATCGTCCGGGGATCGTGTACAGGGTCACCGAGTTACTCGCGTCGAATGGAGCGAACATCACGGATCTGACATCGCGCGTCATCGGCTCGGCGGAGGAGCCCGTCTACGCGCTGATGCTCGAGGTCTCCCTGGCGGACCCAGAAGTCGTCGAACATCGGTTGCTGGCGCTGCGCCGGGAGCTGGGTGTCGAGGTGAGCGTGCATCCCATCGAGCCGGACGTGCTCTGACGCGTGGTCGCACGCAGGGTGCGTCGCATCCCTGATCAAGTGCTCAAGGTGCGTGCCCGGGAGGTCGGAAGCGATGCCGACGACACCCTGGTGACCGATCTGATCGAGACGATGCGGGCTTCACC
>JBOGWZ010000035.1:0-9559 GCA_050694075.1 Actinomycetota bacterium
GTCGCGACCGTTGTGTCCCCACGCGACCAGCGCGTCATCGCCCCGAAGCACTTCCAGGGGCAGATTGGCGGTATAGCCGTATTCCGCGTGGACGAGGACATGGATGGCCTCGGGCGAGGGCTCCGCGCGCGCGAGGAGGGTCTTCGTCTGGATCCCGGTCCAGGTGTTGTCGAGCTTCGTCCAGCCCGTTACGCAATGGAAGTCGGAGGTCGTCTCGATGGGACCGATCGAGCGGAGTTCCTCGTAGCTCAGCTCGATCTCGTTGCGGCACGCGCCGTCGATACTCATGCTCCACGTGGCCGGATCGAAGCGGGGGATCCGGCCCTCGTGGAGAACGGGCCACCCCCGAGTCACGGTTTGCCCGGGGGGAACGCGCTCTTCTGCGGCCGGATCCGGTGCGAGGTCGAGGGCCTCGGCAACGTCGCCGTCTCCGGTCTCGTCGCCGATGACCGTGGCGCGCTGGTCGAGGTCGGCGAGTCTCAGGCGGACCTGTTCGATCATCTCCGCATCACCCACCGATTCCGCGAGCTTGCCGGCGCGGTTGTAGCGCTTGCGAGCGCGCACCGCGGCGCGCTCGTACCCACCGGGGCGCGCATACTTTACGAAATTGTCTGCGGTTTCGATCAGACGGAAGATGCGGGCGCGCTGCAGGTTCATATTCCGCATCCTAGGCCGGGGAACGTCGCCTTAGGATGAGCCGCGATGCGGTGTCCCTCCTGCGATGCAGAGATAGCCGACGAGGGCGCGGCCTTCTGCTCGCGCTGCGGCGCCCCGCTGGAGATCGCTTCGGGGGAGGTGACCGCCAAGCTCCGTGCCTCCGAGAGCAAGAAAGGTAAAGGCACCGAGGAGTTCGACGAGAGCCCCCCGCCGGAAGAAGGCGGGCCCGCGCCCCCCATCTCGGAGTTCGGCACGGCGGTCCGGAGAACGTTCGCGGCAGGTGGATGGGCCGACGTCGCGCTCGCAGGGGTCCTGGCGCTCCTGGCCGTCCTCTTGGTCGGCGCGATCTTGCTGATCGCCGCCAAGCTACAGAGTCCCAACCTCGGCGCCGGCGCCGGCCCCGTGTCGGTCCTCACGGCGATCGTCATCCTGGCTCTTGGGTCGTTGGGAGTCCCGGTGCACATCGACGAGATCGTGGTGTCCGCTCTCCCGTTGGGGGCACTGGCTGCATGCGGGCTGGCGATCGCGTGGGCGGCGGGACAGTTCATCCAGAAACGAGACGCGCACTCGATCGAGCAACGCGCCCTCGAGGGCGCAAAGCTGGGGTTGCCCCTGGCCTTGTTGTGCTGGGTGGTCGCGCTGATCTTCCGCTTCGGAGGTGACCACACGGTTGCGGCAAGCGCATCGTGGGCGTTGGTGCTGGGGGCGACCTGGGGGGCGCTGTTCGGGGCGCTGGGCGCCGCTCGAGTCGGCATCGGGCTGCGCGCGTTGATCGGGCGCGGCGCGGCGCTAGTCAAGGAACGGTCGCGGCATGTGTACGAAGGTGTCGTCGCGGGGTGCGTGATGCTGGTCGTCTCCGCGGTGCTGGGTGCGGGGGCGGCGCTCGTGTGGCTCATCGCCGGGCTGGCGAGTGGCGGCCCGTCCGCGGCCTTCGGGGCCGGGGACGCCCTGGCCGCGGTCGTATACATCGCCGCGTTCGCGCCGAACATCATCGCGGCCGTGGTCGCGATCGCTCTGGGTGCTCCCATCGAGATCGGCGCCCAGGTGACGATCCGGGGAAGGCTGGCCGGTCCGCGGCGCGAACTGTCGCTGTGGGAGTGGGCGGGCGGCGCGCCCTGGTTCGCGTACCTGCTCATGCTCATCCCCGCGCTCGCGTGCCTGATAGGTGGGTTCACCGCGCGGCGTTCGGCCCCCTCCGGCTCGAAGCCTTACGAAGTGCTGGGTGTGGCGGCCGCGACCTTTGCGGTCGTGCTCGCGCTGCTGGCCTGGGTGGGACGGGCGCGCCTCGGCGCGGAGCTCGTTACCGCGCGAGGCTTCGGGCTCGTGGCGGCCGGATCCATCCAGGTGCTGCTGTTTGGTTTCGCATGGGCCGCGCTCTTCGGCTATCTGGGCTGGCGCCTCGCCGGGGGGCGCGCGTAGTGAGCCTTGAGATCTTCGGGCATCTGGTGGTGGGCCCTCTGGCGTGCAATTGCTACGTCGTCGGCGACCCCGACACCAAAGAAGCGATCGTGATCGATCCCGGAGGGGATTCCGAGGCCATCTCGGAGCTTCTCGTCTCGAACGAGCTAACGGTTACACAGATCGTCGCGACGCACGCGCACTTCGATCACATCGTGGCGGCCCAGCGCCTGCGTGAGCTGACGGGGGCTGCGTTCCGACTCCACGCCTCCGACAACGCAATGCTCGATTGGTACCAGGAGTCCGCACTCCTCTTCCTCGGGACGGAGTTGCCGCCGCCACCCGATGTGGACTCTCCCGCGGCCGAGGGCGACACGCTGGCGGCCGGAGGCGTGGTCCTCGAGGTGCTTCACACGCCGGGCCACTCTCCGGGTTCGATCGCTCTCGTTTCGGACGAGGCCGTATTTACCGGCGACACACTGTTCGCGGGATCGGTGGGACGCACCGACCTTCCGGGAGGCGACACGGACGCGCTCGTGCGCGCGGTCAAGGAGAAGCTGTTCGCGCTCGAAACGGACCTACCCGCCTACCCCGGCCACGGCCCGGCGACGACTCTTGGAGAGGAGCGGCGCTTCAACCCGTTCGTGGGGGCGGCGTCGCGCCTGTGGGTTCCTCCTGACTGAGTTTCCTCTCGGCCCACGCGGGCCACAATCGCCGGGCGGTTTGCTCCGGCACGTGGCCCGAGAGGTGCATCGCGCGCCACACGCCCCTGTACCCGGGCAGTATCCCCAGCGCCACGAGAACGTGGCCGGCGACGACGGGGGTCAGGACGTAGGTGGACCACTTGTGCAGCCGCAGGAACCAGACGAAGGCGGTGCCTCCGCTGACGACGACGAGGCCGATGCCCGAGACGATCAACACGATCAGCGCCCCGACCATGACGACGTTCGCGATCCTTTGGCCGGGATCGAAGTGGCCGGTGTGTCGTCCGAAGCGTCCCGTGAAGACCGCGGCGGGCCACCGTGCGAACCATCCCAGGTCCCCTCGCTCGAAGCGCACGGATTGCAACACGAACGTGCCCGCGGCCCGAAGACCGAACGCGAGGGCGATCGCGCTCAGAGCCGCGAGCGCGTAGCCGGCCCACTCGTGGATCCGGGTGTCGGGAGCGTCGAGCATGGTCGCGAGCGCGCTCGGGTCACCCTCCTTCCCGGCGAGCAGCCACCAGCCGGTGGCGAGAAGGACGAACGTCGTCAGATAGACGCCGGCGTGAAGCAGGCGCGTGCGCCGGTTGTTGCGATGAACGGCGCCCATCGAGGGCCCCCGCTCAGTAGTCGTAGCCGGTGTCGTTCTCCTTCTTGCCCTCTCCGGTCCCCGCGCCGGCGGCGAGCGTCACCGTGATCGTGTCCTCTGCTCCCGCGGGCGTGTGATCGGCGTTCCGAAGCGACGCGGTGATCTCGTGCTCGCCCGGGGAGAGGCCGGACACGTCGAAGCTCGAAGTCTCGACCACCTCGTATTTCGACTCGTCGCCGTCGAACCACACGTGGACGTGATTCGCCCCGGTGTCTATCGGACCGAGGTCCTCCGACGACGAGAACTCGAGAGTGAAGGTCGCGCCGACCTCGGCGCCATCCTCGGGGGCGGTGATCTCGACGGTCGGACCGCCGCCGCCTCCGCCCCCCGCCGCGCCGTCGTCGGAGGATCCCTCCTCCCCGCACGCCAACGCCACGAGGGCCAGCGCCGCAACCCCCGCGAATAGCTTGAAACGACCCATAGTCCTTCTCCCTCCTCGCATCTGAAGGTACCCCTATATGGGTAATACGGAGTGGATCGAACCCTCGGATTTAGGGGCTACTGGATGTAGGGGGGGACTCCCTGGACCGGGACGCCCGGATACTTCTCGACTTCGCGCTCGAGATAGACCCTGATGCGGTCCTCGCGCTCGATCACCCGCCGGTTGACCTCGCGGAACCCGAGTTTCTGCAGCCGCCGGAGCTCGCCCGAGTAACGCTTGCGCACGTTACCACCGGGGGCGGTGAGGTAGACGTCGAGCGCGATCTTCTGGGTGATCTTCTTCTGCTTAGTGTCTGCCATGGTCGAAGAACCCTACCAGTGCCTCTCCACCGTGAAGGTTCGCTATGCGCTCGGGAGCCAATCCCGCGCTGATCGCGGCGGCAAGCCCTATGGGGAAGAACTGCATCTCGAATGAATTGTGCGCGTCGGTCCCGATGGAGAACCGTAAATCGAAGTCGCGCGCCGCTACGAGCAGCTCGACCTCGAGATCCTGACGGTCGGGATACGAATTGATCTCGAGCGCGGTGTTGTGCTCGCCTGCCGCCTGGAAGACCTTCTCCCAGTCTGCCCGCAGTCCCTCGCGCCGGTTGTAGACGCGTCCCCTAGGATGCCCGATCACATCCACGAGTGGGTGGGAGACGGCGGCGACGTAGCGGTCGGTCTGGTCCTGGAGCCCTCGCAGGCTCGAATGGAACGAGCCGATGACGAAGTCGAGCGAGACGAGTGCACCCTCGTCCATGTCTCCCTTCCCTCTGGGATTGAGGTTCATCTCGAGAGCGCTGAGCACCCGGACCTCTTGGAACCGCTCGTTCACCTCTGCGATCTCGGCGCGCTGCGCCGCCAGGCGCGCCTCGTCCATGCCGCGCGCGATCTTGAGCCCCTTCGAGTGATCGGTGATCGCGATGTATTCGTGGCCATGGTCCCTGCCGGTCCGGGCCATGTCCTCGATCGTTTCCCCGCCGTCGCTGTAGGTGGTGTGCATCTGGAGGTCGCCGCGAAATGCTTGTCTCCAGTCGTGGTGCTCTTCGACGATGCGCAGGGCGCGGGCATACGACACATAGCCCCGCCTGGCCGCGGGAGGCTCCGGGACCTCCGGCGGCTCCTCCAGCCACGAACGGAGCAGCCCCGAGATCCGAGGACCGATCCCGTGCAGCTCCTGCGGGTTCCGTCCCTCCGATACAAGGTCGGCGACCTCCTCCGGCCACATGAGCGCGCTGCGTGCGGCGCCGCGATAGGCGCGCTGGCGATCGCCCTCGGTTGCGTCCGCTCTGAGGGCGAGCAGCTCCGCGAAGTCCTCGTTGGAGAGGGGGATGTCCTCAGGGGGCATGATTCACGGCATGACGCTTCCGATCCGACCGCCGCTGAAACCGATGCTGGCGCGCGTCCGGGACGAGCTGCCCAGCGGTGATGGATGGTTGTTCGAGCCCAAGTGGGATGGCTTCCGGGCTCTCGTGTTCAGGGACGGCGAGGACCTGGAGCTCGTGAGCCGCGACGGGCGCGGTCTGGGCCGCTACTTCCCGGAGCTCGTCGAGCCGGTGCTCCGCTCGTTCCCCGAACGGTGCGTGGTCGACGGGGAGATCGTCGTCGCCGGTCGGGATGGCCTCGACTTCGATGCGTTGCTGCTGCGCATCCACCCCGCAGAGTCGCGCGTCCGGTTGCTCGCGCGTGAGATCCCGGCCAGCTTCGTCGCGTTCGATCTCGTCGCTCTCGACGACGATGACCTGTCCCGAACACGGTTCGCCGAGCGGCGCGCGCGGCTCGAGCAGGTGCTCGACGTCGGCGGGGGAGGATCCCCCGAGCGGACCATCGAGGTGCTGGGACGGGGGGGCAGCCACGTCGCGGTCACCGCGCAGACCGACGACCGCGATCACGCGCTCGAGTGGTTCACGAGCCTGGAGGCCTACGGTCTCGACGGGGTGATCGCCAAGCCGGCCGACGTTGCCTACCTGCCGGGCGAGCGCGTGCTTGTGAAGGTCAAGCACAAACGCACCGCCGACTGCGTCGTGGGCGGCTATCGGCTCGCCAAGTCCGGAGACGGGATCGGCTCGCTGCTGCTCGGTCTCTACGACGAGGCGGGGGTGCTCCAATACATCGGTCACACCTCTTCCTTCAAGGCGGCGGAGCGGAGACGCCTGCTGAAGGAGCTGCGCCCGCTCGAGGGGGGACACAGTTTCGGGGAGGGGCGGACACCCGGGGGGCCGAGTCGCTGGTCGCAGGGGCGCGACGCCTCGTGGACGCCGATCGAGCCGCGTCTCGTGTGCGAGGTCGAGTACGACCACCTGCAGGGCAACCGCTTCCGTCACGCGACGCGATTCCTCAGGTGGCGGGATGACAAGCCCCCGAGTGAGTGCACTCTGGATCAGTTGCGATCGTCCCGCTGACGAGCGCGCGAGGGAGCGACCCGGGGCGGTTCGCTCGTGGCCTTGGGGAAGTGCGGCGGCCACGGCGCGTCCGACAGGCCCCCCTTCTCGTCGCGGTGGGCGAGCTCCAACAAGGCATCGAGAGTGCCCGTCGCCTCGTCGATGCCATCGGAGGGGTCGCCGGAGGTGGCGAACCGGACCGGGACGGTCTCGATCGTCAGGTCACTCGCCTCGACGTCCGGCACCTCGTCCCATCGCAGTGGACACGACACTGTGGCGTCCGCCACCGGTCTCACAGAGTAGGCGGAGGCGATCGTCCGGTCGCGCGCGTTCTGGTTGTAGTCGACGAACACGCCATGGCGTTCCTCCTTCCACCACGCGGTGGTTGCGAGATCGGGAACCTCCCTCTCGACCGCCCGCGCCAGCGCGAGCGCGGCGCGCCTGACTTCGGTGAAGCCCCAGCGCGGTTCGATACGGACGTAGATGTGCATGCCGCGCTTGCCCGAGGTCTTCGGCCAGCCCCGCAGACCGTGCTCCTCCAGCAAATCCCGCGCGACCATCGCCACGCGGCGCACGTTCTCGTACGGGATCTCGGGGGTTGGGTCGAGGTCGATCCGCAGCTCGTCGGGATGGTCGACGTCGGCCCGGCGCACCGGCCACGGGTTGAGATCGATGCACCCGAGGTTGATCGCCCACACGAGCGACGCCGCGTCGGTGATCACCAGCATGCGCGCCGAACGCCCGCTCGGGAAGTGGACCGTCGTCGTCTGGATCCACTCGGGACGGTCCGGGACGCGCTTCTGGTAGAAGGCGTCTTCCGGTGCGTCGACCCCGTTCGGCCAGCGATAGAGGGTGGTGGGGCGCTCGATTGCGCCGCGCAACGCGCCGTCGGCGATCGCCAGGTAATAGCGGACCAGGTCCATCTTCGTCTTGCTGAGCGCGGGGAAGAAGGGCTTGTCGGGGTTTGTGATGCGCACTTCCTTCTGCGAGACGTCGAGGGTCTCGAAGGGCGTCGGCATCCGAGAAGTATCGCCCGGACCAGGCCTGATCAGCTGTGGAAGTGCGGCAGCGCCTCAGCCCCGCGGCTCACCCGAAGTCCGTTGCTCCCGGTTGTGAAAGCGTGACCCCTTGACCAACCGCGTGAGATTCCAGCGGCGTGCGTCCGAGAACTTGGTCTTCTTTCCGAGCATCGCCGCGGACGGCTGAGCCTGGTCTTCTGGCTCGCGGCGCTTGTCTTGCTTCTTACCGGTCACGGCATCACCCCCGGGCCATTGGTTCCCCGTGGGGGCGGTTGCTAACCCTCGTGGCTCAGATCCAGCGGCGTCTCTTGAAGAACAGGTACAGGACGACGCCCGAGACGATCATCAGACCGAGCGCGAAAAAGAATCCGCTCAGGCTCTCCTCCTCGGGGAGGAGCGCGAAGTTCATGCCGTAGACGCTTGCGATGTAGGTCGGCACCGCAATGATCGCCGCCCATCCTGTCAGTCGCTTGGTCACTTCGTTGAGTCGCTGAGCCTGCTCGGCGCGCGTGAGATCGAGCACGGCCTGGGCGAGCTCATCGACGTTGCGGATCTGCTCGCCGATCCGGAGTAGGTGGTCACGAACGTCCGAGTACAACGCTTCGGCTTCGGGGATGTACAGCTCGTGGTCGGGTTCGATGAACGTGTCGACCACGCGCGATGCCGGAAGGGCGTAGCGTCGCAGGCGCGCGATGCGTTGCTTCACGGAGTAGAGCTGTCGCTGGATGGGGACCTCCGGCGTCTCGAGGACGATCTCCTCGAGGTCCTCGATCTCGTTCTCCAACCGGTCCGCCATCGCCTGGTAGTCGTCGACGAGGGCGTCGAGCAGCGCGTGCATCAGGAAGCTAGCGCTGTCGTCGGCCTCCTTTGAGGTTCTCTTCCAACGCGCCTTGGTTTCCTCTATGACTCGCGTGGCTCCCGCGTGGATGGTCAGCACGTAGCGCTTACCGACGAAACAGGCGAGCTGCGTCGCCTCGAGCTGGTCGGCGTGATGATCGAGCTGGTGAACGACGAGGAACACGTGGTCCTGGTAGAAGTCGATCTTCGGACGCTGCCATGGATGCTGGGCGTCTTCGACCGCCAGCGGATGGAGCCCGAATTCCTCTGCGATGAGACGAACGTCCTCTTCGGTCAGCGACGCAAGGTCGGCCTCCGCCCACAGAAGGGTGCCGGCCTCCGCCCGCAGATCGGAGAGCCGCTCGAGGTCGTGCACCTCGGTCCAACCGGATGCTTCAGTGTGGCAGGCTGCGATCAGCATCTTTAGACGATACGGCTAAGGGGGCCGGATTCGCGGCCCGATACCCTGTGGGCCGACAGAGATCCAGGAGGGGCCCCGCGTGACTGCCCGAGCGATGGACCAAAGGGCCGTGCAGGTCCTGCGGCACGAGATCGAGCGCTACGAGCACAGTAGACCGCACTCCAAAGAGATGTACGCGCGCGCCGAGGCAGTGATGCCCTTCGGGGTCGCGTCGTCGTTCCAGGCGAGCGATCCCTACCCGATCTATCTCGTCTCGGGACGGGGCAGCCGAGTGACAGACATCGACGGCAACGAGTACGTGGACTATCACAACGGTTTTGGCTCGATGGTGGTCGGTCACTCCCACCCGAAGGTGCGGGAGGCGATCGAGCGCGCCGCGCGCAGCGGGACGCACTTCGCGGCCACGACGGAGACCGCGGTCGATTTTGCAGAGGAGCTCAAGCGCCGGTTCGGGATGGAGAAGCTGAGATTCACCAACTCGGGCACGGAGGCCACCATGGACGCGGTCCGGCTCGCGCGGGCGGCCGCTGGGAAGGACCTATTGCTCAAGATCGAGGGCTCGTACCACGGACACCACGACGCCGTGATGTATTCGGTGAATCCAGGCTTTGACTCCGCCGGTCCCGACGAGCGGCCGTGGAGCGTGCCGTTCTCGCGCGGGATCCCCGAGGAAACCGCACGCTCGACGATGATCGTTCCGTTCAACGACGTCCCGGCGTTGGAGGCGGTCCTCTCGGAGCACGGCGATCGCATCGGGGCGCTGATCATGGAGCCGGTGATGATGAACATCGGCATAGTGGTACCGAAGCCCGGCTATCTCGAGTCCGTGCGAGAACTGTGCACGCGCCACGGAGTGGTCCTGATATTCGACGAGGTCAAGACGGGCGTGACCATCGCCGCGGGCGGCGCGACGGAGTACATGGGCGTGCAGCCCGACCTCATCTGCCTCGCGAAGGCGATCGGCGGCGGCACCCCGGTCGGCGCGTTCGGGGGCAGGGCCGAGATCATGGACGAGATCAAGCACGGCGTCGCCGCGCTGGGAACCTTCAACGGCAACCCTTTGTCCATGGCCGCGG
>JBOGWZ010000036.1:0-9537 GCA_050694075.1 Actinomycetota bacterium
GGTCGCGTCGTCAAGACGCGGCTGTGACGTAGACACGCGCCGGATCCCGTCCGGTCGCGTCGATCGTGACCGCGTCGCCGGTGGCGATGCTGCCGAAGGCATCGCCCGACAGCACGACCACCGGGCACCAGCGTCCGTAGAGCTCGTGCGCGACCAGCGCGCCGACGGTAATGATCGGGTCCGTCTCGGCAAGCACGATCCCCGCGGGGGCCGTCCCGGCGCGGATGGCCTCGGCGAGCACGGTGCTTGCCGTGCTCGACCCCCTGCCGCTCGGCATCACCAGCACCCGGCCCGACACGACCTCACCTGCCTGTGGGTGGTGGCGGTCGATTATCCGGCCGCTCTTTGGATCCAGGCCCCCCCAGAAGCTCAACGGTTCGGCTAACACGAGCGCCTCGTCCTCGGCCTCGCCCTCGACGAGGACGCGCGCGTCAAAGTCGCGACCAGAGGGACTCATCTGTCCACACTCGTCCCTGCATGGCGGAACGCACGCATTCGAGCGTCGAGCCGAAAACGACGTCGACGCCGATGTTGCCCGGCGCGTAGTAGGCCCACTTGGCGGAGTTCGTCATCACCACCCCTACATCGCGGCGGATGATCGGCGTTACGTAGGTGCAGGTGTCGACCACGACCTGCACGCCGGCGTCGTCCAGCGCGGGCAGCCAACCCCGTCGCTCGATCTCTGCCAGAACGCCTCGGCCGGTGGAAACGTAGAAGTCCACGGCCGCCCGGCGCCCCTCGAGGAGCGCGAGGAGGCCCTCGAACTCCGACACCGAGAAGTGCGGCGTCCCGAGGCTCACGGCTGAGAGCTCGGAGCCGAGCTTCGTCGTCAGCGACGAGCGGGCGTCCCGAACAATCTCCGGGGTCACGTTGATGACCTGATCCGGCGCGCGCCCCTGCGTCGCGTCCTCGAGCGTGCCGGCCTCCGGGGTGATGCCGACGGCGTGGAACAGCCCGACCGATCCCGACGACGCGGCTGCCGCGCCGAGGGCCTTGAGCCGGTCCTCGGAGGTGTCGGGCGGCAACCCCACCACGACCGGCACGAGACTTCCGGCGCGCGCGCCGACGACGAGGCCGAGAAGCGGATAGAACGAGTCCTCGCGCAGCAGCGAATCGTCGATCCCTTCGACCGAGAAGGCGATGCGGGCCCTGCGGTTCTCGGTCGCGTGGAGCCCGGCCAAGGGCACTCTGCCGGTTATCGCCGCGCAGATGTCGATGAAGTCACCGTACCGCTCGGTCCGGGCGCCAAGCACCGAGTTGGCGAACACGATGGCGTTCGACTCCCCCCATGCGACGTGCTCCCCGAATCCGGGACGCGGCCCCGACTGGTACGGGGCGCAGGTCCATGTCGGCCGGCACCCCATCTCCACGTAAAGGTCCATCTGGCGGCGAGCCTCGGCCGCAGTGGCCGCGTCGCCTCGATACAGGTCGGGATGGAGAAGGTCGAGCGCACCCACATTGAGCGTGGTCGGCACGGCGACCCGCGCTCCGCCGGCGATGAGACGCTGTGCGAAGTCGAGTCCGGCGGCGCCGTGATGAAGGCACGAGCCGACGTGGGCTGAGGAGACGTCTGTCAGTTCCTCGGCTCCCGATATCTCGGCCAGGCGAGCGACGATCGACATCGCGAGGCGGGTCGCCTCGCCGCGCTCACCGGCGAGCTTCGCGCGGTCGTCGTCCGTGAGCACGCCTAGCTCTCGCCGGGCGGAGGCAGCTCCAGGACCTTCTCCTCGCGCCCGGCCAGCGCCTTTCCCACAATCGCGTCGGAGTCCAGCTCGGACTCGGCCCTCTCGGCGTCGCTCGTCCGCGCGCGCGTGGCGGGGGAGCGCGGCTCGAACAACACGCAGCAGTCCTGGTACTTGCGGGTAGAGACCTCATAGGTGTCGAGGGCGATAGCGGCGTCGATGATCTCCTGCTTGTCCATGCCGATCAGGGGCCGCAACACCTCGACCCCCGAGACCGCGGCGTCGACGCTCGTGATGTTCTCGATCGTCTGCGACGCGACCTGGCCGAGCGAGTCGCCGGTGACGATCGCCTGAGCGCCCCTCTCCGTTGCGAGCGCGGCCGCGATCCGCAGCATCGCCCGGCGATAGAGCACGACGCGCAACTCCGCCGGTGAGTGCGTCACGATCTCGCGCTGCGCGTCGGCAAGGGGAACGAGATGAAGCGTGGAGCGGATCTGGTAACGGGTGAGGATCTCCGTCAGCTCGAGCACCTGACGGACCGACGAGGGATCGGTGTACGGCTGGCCGTGGAAGTGCATCAGCTCGACCTCGGCCCCCCGCCGCATGATCCGCCACGCCGCCACCGGAGAATCGATCCCTCCCGACAGCAGCGCCAGCATCCGGCCCGAGACGCCGGTCGGTAGCCCGCCGGCGCCCTCCATGCGACGCCGGTACACGATCGCGGCGCTGCCGAACAGCTCGATCCATGCGGTTGCGGCGGGGTGCGAGAGATCGACGGGAGCTTCGAGCTCGTCCTTGATCCTCTGGCCCACGACCGTGTTGATCTGGTTGGAGGAAGCCTGGACGGTCGAGTGCGTCCGTCGCGCCCTGACCGCGAACGACGCGAACGGCTCGGCGCGCATCAGCTCGAGCGCGGTGTCTCCGATCGCGTCAACGTCTGGCTCCGTCCGCTTGCCCATCCCCACATAGGCGACACCGAACACTCGGGCGGCGCGCGTGGCCGCCTCGTCGAGAAGAGAGTTCGGGTAGAAGTCGACGACGATGCGACCGAAGCCCCGCCGGATGCGCTTGTAGCCCGTGCCGCGCAGGGCCCGCGTCAGGTTGCGCGCGAGGGCCTGCTCGAAGAAATCACGGTTACGGCCCTTGAGCCCGATCTCGTGGTAGTGCGCAACGAGCGCGTCCATGGAAGCACCTCAGTCCGCGTCACCGTCGAAGCCCACGGAGAACAGCGCCTCTACGTCGAGGCGCGAGTACACCTTGAAGGCCACGAGCGTCTGGGTGCGCTGTATCCCGGCGATCTTGGCGATGTTCTCGCTCACCACGTGCGCGAGGTCATCGTGTGTGCGCGTGCGCACCATGATCACGAGGTCGTAGTCACCCGCGACCGAATACACCTCGGACACCTCGGGGATGTCGGCGACCGCTTGGGCGGTTTCCGGGATCTGATGGATGTCGCAGGTCGCAAGGACAATGGTGCTGATCATTAACAGAGACTACGCCGTTTTGTCTGCACATCCCGGCAGTTTTCGAGCGCGAGAAAGCGCCGGAATGTTAAGACAAAGGGCGGCGGAGGTTAGATCGTGACCATGTCCCGGAGCTTGCCGGGAGTGGAGGGGTGGCGCAGCTTCGACAGAGCCTTGGCCTCGATCTGACGGATCCGCTCGCGGGTGAGGTTGAACTCACGTCCGACCTCCTCAAGCGTCCGGGGCTCTCCGGTCACCAGCCCGAAGCGAAGCGCGAGCACCTTGCGCTCGCGCTCGGACAGCGCGCCGAGCATGTTCCAGAGATCCTCCTGCCGCAGGGCCATGGCCGCGGCCTGGAACGGTCCCTCGACGTCCTCGTCCTCGATGAAGTCCCCGAGCTCGGCGTCCTCGTCACCGACCGGCTCGTGCAAGGAAACCGGCTCCGGCAGGACCCTGAACGCCTCACGCACCTTGTCCGGCGTGAGATCCGCCTGCTCGGCGATCTCCTCGATCGTCGGCTCGCGCCCGAGCTTCTCGAGCAGCTCCGACTGCACCTTGCGGACCCGGTAGAGGGTCTCCACCATGTGAACCGGGATGCGGATCGTTCGCGCCTTGTCGGCGATCGCCCGGGTGATCGCCTGGCGGATCCACCAGGTCGCGTAGGTCGAGAACTTGAAGCCGCGCTGCCAGTCGAACTTCTCGACCGCGCGCATCAGGCCGAGGTTGCCCTCCTGGATGAGATCGAGTAGGGGCAACCCCGCGGCGGAGTACTTCTTGGCGATCGACACAACGAGCCGCAGGTTCGACTGGATGAACTTGCGCTTGGCGACGCGGCCCCTCCGCACCTTTCGCTCGAGCTCGGTGCGCTGCCGGTCGGTCAGCCTCTTGGACTTGGTGAGCTTCTCGACCGACTTCTCGCCCTCTTCGATCTGCTGCGCGAGCTCCACCTCCTGCACGTCGGTCAGAAGCTGGTACTGACCGATCTCGCGCAGGTACTGCCGCACGAGATCCTCGTGGGCGGCCTCCTCGCGATTGTCGTAGGGACGCGCTGCGTCACTCATCCGGACGTCTTCCTTCTTTCGACCAACAGGCTCCGTTCATCACCCGAGCTCGCCGACCTCGGGCCGTTCTGCGAGGCGGTCGGCCGGCTCTCCTGTCGACTGACGTGCCGCTCGGCGGCCGGGCCGGACGCCGTACCGTCCCCGCTCAAGGCATCGGGTTGACTTTGTGCTACCGGGCTGTTCTCCACATCGTAAGAGAATCCCTTCCGCAGCGGAAGAGGGTATTTTTTGGCCTGCAGCAACAAAAACGCCTCGATTGTGCCCCCTATTCCCCGTCCCTTACCCGTCCCAGGGCGCCTACCATCGTGCTGGTGAACCAAAACCTTCGCGGTCTCGAGCCGATCCTGGTGTCCGCCTGCCTGGCCGGGCGGGCCTGCCGCTTCGACGGCTCCGACGAGAAAGACGATCGCCTTGCGCGCCTGGTTGCATCGGGGCGGGCGGTCCTGGTGTGCCCGGAGGAGGACGGCGGATTGGCCACACCGCGGCCTCCGGCCGAGATCGTGGGCGGGGACGGTAACGACGTCCTCGATGGACGGGCGAGGGTCGTAACGAGGGAGGGAGTCGACGTCACCGACGCCTACCTCGAAGGGGCGCACGCGGCCCTCGAGGCGGCGCGCCGGGCGGGGGCGCGCACCGTGGTGCTGAAGGCGCGTAGCCCCGCGTGCGGTCGGGGCTGCGTCTACGACGGGAGCTTCACCCGAAGGCTGCGACCGGGTGACGGCGTGACCGCGGCTCTCCTTCGCCGCAACGGGATCGAGGTCGTCACGGACGAGGAGCTGGGGGCCGGGGGGCAGGAATAACTCCCGATCGCACGAATCCTTCTCTCCAGCGCATCCGTCTCGGATCGGAGAGAGGACATGAGAAAGGCCATCACCGTCGCTCTGATACTCGGCCTCCTTGCTGGCTCACTCGCCGCACCCGCCGACGCGGCCAAGAAGAAAAAGAAGAAAAAGACCCGCAAGGTCGAGACCGTCTACGAGGCCCCCGCGATCGGCTCGCCGGAGACGGGAGGCGTGTGCCTCCGTCCGACGAATTCGTGCGGTGACATCGCCACCGGCGCCAAGGAGAAGTGGGTAGTAGTCGAGATCGAGGATGCCTCGGGCACGGCCGTCGCCTTCTCGCTGGGTCAGGACACCGATCCGGAAACACTCGGTACCGAGAGTGACCTCGGCACGTTCTGCGGCACGACCAAGGAGTCGGTCCAGATTGAGCCGGGGTTCCCGATAATCGTGTTCCCGTGGGCGTTTGGGGGGGCCACCTGTCCGGGCAGCTTCGGCACACAGGGAACCGTTACGGCGACGCTGTCGAACCTGCGCTAGCGACTCCGCTTCCAGGGCTTTTGGCCTGCCTTTGTCCGCGCAGGAGACCCTCCCGCCGCGTCGAAACTCACCATTAGGCCAACGACCATCGGGAGGCGTGATGAGACGGACAATCGTGGCCGCGATCATCCTCGGCCTTCTCGCGGGCTCGCTCGTGGCGCCCGCCGAGGCGGGCAAGAAGAAGAAGAAGGCCACCACGCGTACGGCCGAAGGCAGTTACGACATGCCCGCGCTCGTCCTTCTGGGAGCGTGCGCACAGACCGGCGCCATCGGTTGCGTGACCTTCGCCACAGCCAAAGAGGAATCGTGGATCACGAAACTGAAGATCACCGATCAGCACGGGATGCCGGTGTACGCGGAGCTCGCCCAGAACCTCGACGGAGACAACATCAGTGAAACGGACCTTGGCGCCGTCTGCGGGAAGTTGAAGGAACCCGTTCAATTCAAACCCGGATTCGAGGTCTACGTGTGGATCCTTACGCCCCCCCGGGATCCCACCTGTGTTCCGGGACAGGGGACGAGCGGACAAGTCAAGATCACCTTCTCCAACAAGGCCTAGTTCGCAGCGAACGACCATCGGGAGGGATGGATGAGACGGACGGCCGTGACCGCGATCGTGCTCGGACTTGTCGCGGGCTCGCTCGCGGCGCCGGGCCGGGCCGGGGGCAAGAAGAACGTCACCCTTTATCTCCACGGCCGGGAAGTAGTCGGCGAGTTCGAGCTGCCGGAGACGTGGCTCAACGCCAACCCGATGACGATGGACGGCACGAAGCCCAAGGGCCAGACGCGCTCTCGCTTCGCTACGAACTACGTGGTCGGTCCCAACGGCGAGTGCAGCGGCAACGGCCTCTACCCGCTGTGGCGCGGGGAGTTGCGGGGGACGGTGACGGGGAACATCAAGATCACGGTCCACACGGTGGCCACCCCGGCCGCCAAGCTCGTGCTCGAGTTGTTCCCGGACGCGACGGGTGGGTGCAACAGCGCGGTGTCCGAAGACTACATTCCCCCCGCGGCCTCCAAGACGATGGACGTGCCGCCCGGCCCCGGAAAGGTGGTCGCGGTGATCAAGAACGCCAAGTTCAAGGTCGCCGCGTCGCTGTGGCTCCAGGTCCGGATCGCGGACCAGGGAACCAGCCCCGCCCAGGTGCGGCTCCTGTACGACTCACCGGAAGCACCCTCTGCGATCAAGCTCTCGGTGGCGCGCTAGCGAAGGAAAGGGCCGGCGACGTCGCCGGCCCCTTCGTCCTCTGGGCTCCGTTATTTGGCCTCGTCGAACCGGCGCGACACCTCGCCCCAGTTGACGACGTTCCACCACGCCTCGATGTAGTCGGGCCTCTTGTTCTGGTACTTCAGGTAGTAGGCGTGCTCCCAGACGTCGAGCCCGAGGATCGGCGTCTTGCCGTCGCTTATGGGCGAGTCCTGGTTGGGCGTCGAGATCACGTCGAGCCGACCCCCGTCGAGGACGAGCCAGGCCCAGCCCGATCCGAACTGGTTGACTCCGGCCTCGGCGAACTTGTCGCGAAACTCCTTGAAGGACCCGAACGCGTCGTTGATGGCGACGCCGAGTGCGCCTGACGGCTCACCTCCGCCGTCGGGGCTCATGATGGTCCAAAACAGGCTGTGGTTGATGTGCCCACCGCCGTGGTTGCGCACCGCGGTGTGCTTGTCGGTGGGGATCTTGTTGAGGTTGCGTATCACTTCCTCGATGGGCTTGTCGGCGAACTCGGTGCCCTCGAGCGCCGCGTTGACCTTGTCGATGTAGGTCTGGTGGTGCTTGGTGTGGTGGATCTCCATCGTCTTGGCGTCGATATGGGGCTCGAGCGCCGAGTAGTCGTATGGCAGGTCGGGCAGCTTGTACGCCATGGGTGACTCCTTTCGGTCGTGTGGCCGCCGAGCGATTCAACCTTATAGGGTGAACCCGGCCCTTCCCTTTGTCTATTCCCGGTCTGGGGGGAGGCGATTCATCGGATCGGGACCCCCGCCTGCGTCTTTCCATGCGTGCTTCCGGACGAACCGAGAGTCGGACGAACCGGACGTAGCGGCACTTTGCCCGCCGGGATGTAACGCGCGCCTCTCTTCGCGGACTGTAGGTGCGTACGAACTCATCAATTTAGGTCTAGGAGGAACTGCATGGCGAGCGAGTACGACGTGATCGTTCTCGGAGGGGGCCCTGGTGGTGAAGTGGCGGCTGGATACTGTGCGGAGGGCGGCCTCTCGACCGTAGTCGTCGAGCGCGAGCTCGTTGGGGCGAGTGCTCGTTCTGGGGCTGCATGCCGAGCAAAGGGCTGCTCCGCCCCGGCAGTGTCGTGGCGGCCGCGCGCAGCGTGCCGGGCGCCCGTGAAGCGGTCTCCGGTGACATCCATGCGCCGGCCGCGCTCGCCCGCCGCGACACGATCACGAGCGGATGGGACGACAAGGGGCAGGTCGCTTGGCTGGAAGAGCGCTCGATCGACCTCGTGCGCGGGACCGGTGTCATCGCCGGCCCCCGCACCGTCGAGGTCGAGTTCGAAGACGGAACACGAACGCAGGTGAGCGCTCGGCGAGCGGTGATCCTCTCGACCGGCTCGGTCCCCGTCGTACCTCCGATAGAGGGACTTCGCGACATCCGCACGTGGACAAATCGCGAGGCAACCGCAGCCGACTCCGTTCCGGACAGTCTCATTCGTTCTCGGCGGAGGTGCCGTCGGAGTCGAGTTGGCGCAGGCATGGCGGTCCCTCGGTACACTGCGCGTCACGATCGTGGAGGCGTCCGATCGGCTGTTGAGCTTCGAAGAACCCTTCGCCGGTGACCTTCTTCGCGCGTCCTTCGAAGCACAGGGGATAGAGGTCTTGACGGGGGCTCGGATGGTAGCGGCGCGCCGGGAGCCCGAGGACGGTCCCGTCATCGCGAAGCTGGAGGACGGACGCGAGGTGCAAGCCTCGGACATCCTGTTTGCGGTTGGGCGCCGCGCGAACAGCGCGAACCTTGGACTCGACAACATCGGGTTGGAACCGGGCCGGCCGGTCGAGGTCGACGACCACATGCGAGCGACCGGCGGCGACGGGTGGCTCTACGCGATCGGGGACGTGAACGGTCGAGCGCTTCTGACACACATGGCCAAGTACCACGCCCGCATAGCGGCCGGTCGGATCCTCGACGAGTCGGCCCCACCGGCCGATCACCGAGCGGTGCCGAGGATCGTCTTCACGGATCCCGAGGTGGCGGCCGTCGGTATGACTAGTCGCCAGGCGATGGAGGCGGGGGTCAGAACAGGCATCGCGGAATGCGCTCTCTCCGATGTCGCCGGAGCAACTGTGACGGGCGTGGGGATCGACGGACACGTTCGATTCGTGATCGATGAAGATCGAGGCGTGCTGGTGGGCGCGACTTTCGTCGGCCCGGGGGTTGCAGAGATGCTGCATGCCGCCACCGTCGCGATTACGGGAGAAGTCCCCGTCGACCGGTTGCGGCACGCAGTTGGATCATTCCCCTCTCTGACCGAGGTTTGGCTGAAGGCGTTCGAGAACTACGACGCCCGAAAGAAGGAGGAGATAGAAAGGTGAGCGATACCGCGATCGGCGACTACGGACTGATCTCGGACTGCCACTCCGCAGCCCTCGTCTCTCGGAGTGGGTCCATCGACTGGCTGTGTTTCCCGCGCTTCGATCAACCTTCGGTCTTCGGGCGCATCCTCGACGCCGACGCCGGTCATTTCTCGATCGCGCCTGCAAACCAAGGCAGGGCGACGCGCCGGTACATCGAGGACACCATGGTTCTCGAGACCACTTTCGAGACCGACAGCGGGACCGTGGTCCTCCGGGACGCCCTGGCGGTGGGGAAGAACGAACGAGGCCACGACCTCGGAGAGCGAAGCCCCCACGTCCTGTTGCGCTTCCTCGAATGCACGAAAGGCGAGGTGGAGGTGGACGTCGAGTACGCGCCGCGGCCCGAGTACGGGCTGATAGAGCCTCTGCTCGCCCCCACGGCCTACGGGATCCGTGCCAGGGGCGGCGCCGCCGTGCTGCTGTTGTC